>SLQM01000012.1 GCA_007131435.1 Syntrophomonadaceae bacterium | reverse complement strand
TTCTCCCGGTCAATACTCCTATCGGAAAGCAGTATTGACGGGCCAAGCCAGTTAACAATCTCTTTCCATGCCGGTTGCCCTGGTTCCACCGCTTCGCGGGCCAACTTATCAGCATCGAGTACATAGGCGCCCTTGTTTTCCAGCATTTTCGCTACCGTGCTTTTCCCGGAGGCAATACCGCCTGTTAGGCCAATTATTTTCATAGCTGTACCAAGCCCTTTTCCATGTAATTTGTAGCGGCTATAGCCAGGCCGGTCTAAAACCCTGCCCGTTCTGCTGCAGGCAACAGGAAAGACAGAGCTTCCGCCCTCCACCCGGGTTGGCAATCCCTATGAAGATTTTTGGCAGTGGGGGCAGAAGTAAGTACCGCGACCGGCAACAACAGTTTTTTCAATCTCAGCACCGCAGCGGCATTTTTCGCCCTTCCTGTTATATACAGCGAGCCTGGACTGGAAATCGCCCAGGGCACCGCTGGCATTGCGGTAGTCGCGAAAGGTTGTTCCGCCATACTCTATGCCTTCGGCAAGCACTGCCTGCACTGCATCGTAAAGTTTACCGGCCTCCTCTTGGCTGAGTTTTCCTGCAGCAGAAGAGGGATGTATTCCACAGCGGAAAAGGCATTCATCGGTATAAATATTGCCCATGCCGGCTGCAATTTTCTGGTCGAGCAGCAGGGCTTTCAGGCCGCGGCGCACTTTTTTGCCAAGCAGCTCTATAAACTCTTCCCGGGTTAAATCATTTACGATATCCGGGCCGGTGTTTTTCATAACCAGTGATTCAAGCTCTTCTTTGCTGCAGACCAGCCAGAGCCTGCCAAAACGGCGCATGTCAGAATAGTAAAGGGCAGCGCCGTCAGTAAAGGGCAGGGTAACCCTTAAAAAGCGCTCTTCACCACTGCTTCCTTTTTCTATGTAGGCCAGGTTTCCGGTCATCCTCAGGTGGACAACAAGCATGCCACTGTCAAGGTGGATGACCAGGTATTTGCCCCTACGCCCCAGGCTGGTCACTTTGCGCCCGGATAGCCCTGACACAAATTCCCCGGGTGCGGGGCTGGCTATAGTTGTAGGCATGTGAAGCAGCGGTTCGGCAAAAACCTTGCCCATAATCAGCGGCTCAAGTTCACGGCGTATAGTTTCAACTTCCGGCAGTTCGGGCACTTTTTTCTCCATTCATTAATTGTCTATTCCACGGGCATTCTTGCTAGAGCTTTTTCATTTCTTCCCAGTTTGCGCCCCATTTCAGGTCTACCTTGAGAGGAACTTTCAGCTTGAAAGCCTGTTCCATTTCCCGCTGGACCATGGGGGCAAAAAAATCAAGCTCGCTTTTTTCAGTCTCGAAAAGCAGTTCATCGTGAATCTGCAGCAGCATAATAACCTTGAAACCGCCTTCCTTAACAATTCGATCTATTTTCAGCATAGCCATTTTTATTATATCAGCAGCCGAACCCTGGATAGGTGTGTTCAGGGCCATCCTTTCGGCAAAACTGCGGGTGTTATGGTTGGTGGAGTTAATTTCCGACAGGTAACGCCTGCGGTTAAACATGGTAGTAACATAGCCGGTTTCCCTGGCCTCTTCTATCACCCTGTCCATGTACTCCCTTACCCCTTTGTAACGCTCAAAATAGCTGTCTATATAGGCCTTGGCCTCTGCTCGGGGTATCTTCAGGCCCTGGGCCAGGCCATAATCGCTTGAACCGTAAATAATGCCAAAGTTAACTGCTTTAGCCTTCTCCCTCATCAGGGGGGTTACTTCTTCCAGGGCAATGCCATTTACCTCTGCTGCCGTGCGGCTGTGTATATCCTGGCCGGTATTAAAAGCTTCCACCAGGATAGGATCTTCAGACAGGTGGGCCAGGATGCGCAATTCTACCTGCGAATAATCGGCCGCGAAAAATATTTTCCCCTCAGCGGAAGGTATAAAGGCACGCCTGATCCTGCGCCCTTCCTCCAGGCGAATAGGAATGTTTTGCAGGTTCGGATCGCTGCTGCTGAGACGCCCGGTGGCAGTTGCGGCCTGGTTAAAAGTGGTAAATATCTTTTCTTCTTTTTCATCGACCAGTTCTGCCAGCCCCGATAAATAGGTGCCCTCGAGCTTTGCAAGCTGCCTGTATAAAAGCAGCAGTTCGGCAATTTCATGATGGTAGGATAGCTCTTCCAAAACCCGTGCATCAGTTGAACGGCCCGTTTTTGTTTTCCGCACCTCGGGAAGCTGAAGTTTATCAAACAGTATTTTTGCCAGCTGCTGGGGCGAGTTCAGGTTAAACTCTTCACCGGCCAGGCTGTATATTTTTTGCTCCAGTTCAGAGAGGCGGTTGCAAATTTCAGCTGAAAGATCTTTCAGGTAAAAAGCATCAACCTTCATCCCCTGCCGCTCCATTCCGGCCAAAACCGCTGCAAGGGGAACTTCAAGCTCCCTTAAAAGCTTCACCAGGTCCTGTTCCTGAAGATCTTTTTTTAAACTTTCACTAAGCGGAAAAAGCTGCCTCGCCGCTTCGGCCAGGACAGGGCCGCGCGTTTCATATAGAGGTTCTTCTTTTTTCCGGGGTTTGAAATAGTCCGCCTGCAGGCCGAGATGCTGTTCGAACAGCTCGGGCAGGTTGTAGCCTCCGCGGGCCGGATCTACAAGGTAAGCAGCAAGGTAGGTATCAAATGCAATGCAGGGTTCACCCTGCCTGTTGTAGTTAAAAAGGTGATCGACAACCTTGGCATTATGAACCAGCAGGCTTACACCTTTATCACAGGCCGCTGCCAGGGACTGCCAAAACCTTTTTTCATCGCTGCCAAAACCGCCGGGGTTCAGAAAGAAGCCTTTTTTATCGTCCACAGCGAGAGCCAGGGCCAGCAGGGGCTGCCGCCAAAAAGGCCTGCCTGCCCGGTGTTCGGGCAGCAGGACCAGGGTGTCGCCCGCCTGCAGGGCCGAGAGGTATTTTTCGGCCTCTGCAGCGCTTTTTAACTCCTCGCTTTCACTACGGAGTTCTTCTGCCGGGCTGTCGCCGGCGGCAAGAGGTTTCACCCTGGCCGCGAGGCTTTTAAATTCCAGCTCATTAAAGAGTTCTAAGAGGCGTTCATAATCTGGCTCGCCGTAGCGGCATTCTTCCCAGTTTGGTTCAAGGGGAACATTGCGGCGCAGGGAGACTAACTCACGTCCGGTATAAAGCTGCTCGCGGTATTGTTCAAGCTTGCCGGCTATTTTTTCTTTCAGGCTGTCTATGTTTTCATAAAGCTGATCGATCGTTTTATGTTCCTGGAGCAGGCTGCGCGCCGTTTTATCGCCCACCCCCGGGATACCGGGAATGTTATCTGAAGGGTCTCCCTTGAGCGCCTTAAAATCAATGATTTGATCTGCTTCAAGCCCGTAGTCTTCCTTCAGCACAGCAGGATTATAACGCATCATCTGGCTAATGCCTTTTTTTGTCAGCATAACTTCCACCCGGTCACCAACCAGCTGCAGTAAATCGCCATCACCGGTAACAACTGTAGCCCGGCCATCAGCAGCGGTAAACAGGTCAGCCAGGGTGCCAATAACATCATCGGCTTCAAAATCTTGAACTTCAAAAACGGGAATACGAAGGGCTTCCAGAATATCGCGTGTTCTTTTTAACTGCTCGCCAAGTTCGGGCGGCATTTTTTCACGCTGAGCCTTGTATGAATCGTCAATCCGGACGCGAAAAGAAGGTTTCGGGGGATCGAAAGCAACTGCCACATAATCAGGTTTCTCTTCATCTAAAAGCCTGAGCAGCATATTGGTAAAACCGTACACGGCATTGGTATGCTCACCACGACGGTTCTGCAGCAGGGGCAGGGCATAAAATGACCTGTAGAGCAGGCTGTTGCCGTCTATAATGATTAGATTTTTCATTAGCGCGACTCCCCTGTAGTTTCTTTTACTAGATCTGCTTGCTCAGATCGGCCATTTCAATAGCAGATGCAGCAGCCTGCCAGCCTTTATTACCGGCCTTGCTTCCTGCACGCTCAATAGCCTGTTCAAGGGTATCGCTGGTTATCACACCGAATATTACAGGCACACCTGTATCAAGACCTACTGCGGCAATGCCCTTCGCAACCTCGGATGCAACATAGTCAAAGTGAGGGGTGGCACCGCGGATAACTGCCCCTAAACAAATAACTGCATCGTAGCGTTTGCTTGCTGCAGCTTTCTGTGCAGCCAGGGGGATTTCAAATGAGCCGGGCACCCAGATAATTTCAATGTTATCTTCTTCAGCCTCATGTCTTTTCAGGCAGTCAAGGGCACCGCTCAGCAAGTGGCCTGAAATAAATTCATTAAACCGCCCGACAATAATTGCAAATTTATAATCCCGGGCTACCAATTTTCCTTCGTATGTTTTCAAGTAAAACCCTCCTATTTGGTTTTTGGGGGCAGGTAGTTTCCTGCCCATATCGAATAAGGTTAGTTTGAAACGTTCAGGTAATGGCCAAGTTTAGATTTCTTGGTTGAAAGATAGTTACAATTATGTTCGCAGGGCTCTATTTCCAGGGGAACTCTTTCAACGATGTTTAAGTCGTAGCCTTCAAGCCCTTTTACTTTACGGGGGTTGTTTGTCAGCAGTTTGATTTTTTTCAAACCAAGGTCAACCATGATCTGGGCGCCTACCCCGTAATCGCGCAGATCGGCGGCAAAGCCCAGCGCCTCGTTTGCTTCAACTGTGTCTTTACCGGTATCTTGCAGCTCGTAAGCACGGATTTTATTTAAAAGGCCAATACCTCGACCTTCCTGGCGCATGTAAATTACCGCCCCGGAACCGTCATCAACAACCTGCTTCATCGCCTGGTGCAACTGGTTACCGCAATCGCAGCGCAGCGAAGCAAAGACATCCCCGGTGAGGCACTCCGAGTGAACCCTGACCAGGGTTGGGGTTTCAGGGTCTATCTCACCATAAACCAGTGCCAGGTGGGTCAGGTTGTCCAGGTTGTTTTCATAGGCAATCAATTTAAAGTCACCAAATACAGTAGGCATCTCGGCGGTTGCAGAGCGCCAGACCAGTTTTTCTTTTTTCATCCTGTAATTGATCAGGTCGGCAATACTGATCAACTTCAGGCCATGTTCCTTGCAGTATTCAATCAGTTCGGGAAGACGGGCCATGCTTCCGTCTTCGTTTATAATTTCACAGATAACCCCTGCAGGTTGAAAACCGGCCAGGGTTGCCAGATCTATTGATGCCTCGGTGTGGCCGGCACGGCGTAAAACGCCCCCGTCCATCGCCTGCAGCGGGAATATATGACCGGGACGGCGCAAATCAGAGGGTTTTGTATCTGGATCAATCAGCGCCCTGATGGTTTTAGCCCTTTCAAAGGCAGATATCCCGGTACTGCAGGAACCGGCGTCTACCGAAACGGTAAAAGCAGTACAGTATGCATCACTGTTATCAGTTACCATCTGCGGTAGATCGAGCTGCTTCACCCGTTCTGTAGTAAGGGGAACACAAACCAACCCGCGGGCGTGGCGAATCATAAAGTTAATTGCTTCCGGTGTCGCCATCTCGGCAGGCAAAACCAGGTCGCCTTCATTTTCACGATCTTCGTCATCGACGACAACAACCATTTTACCCTGCTTTAAATCCTCAAGAGCTTCTTCTATGGTATTAAATTTCAAAGCTGTTCACTCCTGTCTAAACTAAAGGTAGCCTTTTTCCTGTAAAAGTGCCATCGTTAGCGTTTCTTTTTTATCATAACCGCTTTCAAGGCGGGGAATGAGCATTTTTTCAACATATTTACCGATCATATCTACTTCAAGATTAACTTTTGACCCAATCTCGGCCTGCCCGAGTGTGGTCTGGGCAGCCGTATGGGGAATGATGCCAACTGAAAACCCATTTTCACCTAGATCAATGACGGTAAGGCTGATGCCGTCTAACGCAACCGAGCCTTTCGGAATGATGTAGCGCAGCAGGGGGCCGGGCGCATCAAAGGAAAGAATAAGGGCGCCTCCTTCCGGCTCTCTTCCTGTTAAGGTAACAACCGTATCAATATGGCCGCTGACAAGATGACCACCCAGGCGATCCCCGAGAGACATGGCCCGTTCAAGATTCACTTTTTTCCCCGCGGACAGGTATTGAAGGTTGGTTTTTTTCATTGTTTCCGGCATAGCCCAGGCCGTAAAGCTATCTCGTTCCACTGAAGTTGCCGTGAGACAGGGTCCGTTGACGGCCACACTATCGCCTATCTTTAAGTCCGAGAGGACCTTTTCTGCACTGATAACCAGGTTTGTACCATCCGTCCCGCCACTGATTCTGCAAACGGTTCCCTGCTCTTCAATTAATCCTGTAAACAATGGTGACCAACCTCCATATTTTTTTTAGGCAGACTGCCCATTTTTCTTCACCGGGTAACCGATTAAAAGCATATCACGGTCGAACTGCTTCATCTCAATATCTTCCACTGACCAGGCCCGGCTTAAATCATCTATACCGGCGCCGGAAAACGGGGTGGGGCTGTTTTTACCCCCGATTAAGAGGGGGGCAATAAAGATATATAGTTTATCAATCAGTGAATCTTCCAGCAGGCTGTAGTTCAAGGTTCCTCCCCCTTCAACCAGGATAGTGCTGAGTTCCTTTTCAGCCAGTTTTTTCAAAAGGGCATGAAGGTCTACCCGGCCTTTCCTGGCAGGAAGATGAAGCACTTCCACCCCTCTTTCGCCAAGGGCGCGGCACTTATCTTCCGGGGCTTCTTCAGTTACAGCTAAGATTGTGGGCGCTGTAGAACTGCTCTCCACTACCTTAGCATCGAGCGGCAGGCGAGCCGTGCTATCGACAACAACCCGCACGGGGTCCCTGCCCCCACCGCCTTCAAACCTGGTAGTTAGCCTGGGATTGTCCTTTAAAACTGTTTCGATGCCGACCATGATTACATCGCTGTGATCACGCATCCGGTGAACAAACTGACGGGCTTTTTCTCCGGTTATCCAGTGTGATTCTCCAGTTTTAGTTGCAATTTTACCATCAAGGCTCATTGCTACTTTTACCCCGACAAAGGGCAGCCCGGTAGATACAAACTTGACAAACACCTCGTTAAGTTTACTGGCCTTGTTTTCAAGCAAACCTTCCTTGACCTTAATTCCGGCTGAGTCAAGCCTTTCCAACCCTCCACCTGCTACATTTGGGTTAGGGTCACGCATTGCTACAACAACCCTGCTGATACCGGCCTTGATTATAGCTTCGGTACAGGGCCCGGTACGGCCATGATGGTTGCACGGCTCAAGGTTTACATAGAGGGTTGCATCACGGGCCTTTTCACCGGCTTTTTTCAGGGCAATAATTTCAGCATGCGGAGTTCCGGCAGCCTGGTGATAACCAGTGCCTACCACCTCTGAACCCTGAACTATGATAGCTCCAACCATGGGGTTTGGGCTGGTGCGCCCCCTGCCCTGGCGGGCCAGGTCTAAGGCCATCCACATATATCGCTCGTCGGCATCCAACAAATCTCACCTCGTCAGATTAATGATAGTTAAAGATTTAAAGTTGTTTTCAGAACTTATTTCTGCTTAAAAAGCCTGATTCCTTTTAGTAAGGCCAAATAGTGTTCGCCAGTCTTTATCACAGGCCGGATTTAACCAACCTGTACAAATTAAAAAACCCACACAAGGCAGCTGCAGGGTCTTTAAGGTAACAGGCCTTTTATTGTACCGCATCTTCTCCCTTCCAGACTATACTGTCGGCTCCGGACTTGCACCGGATCAGCTTATCGCTCGCGGGCTTTGCTGCAGCTCTAAGGGCTGAGCATTACCGCCGGTTCGGAATTGAAGGTTACACCTTCTCACCAGACCCTGAAGATATCGGTTAATTAGAATTATAGCATATCTTATAGATTTTTCAACTCACCAATTAAGGACATACCATCCTCGGCAGCAAAAATAGCTGACCCGGCAACCAGCACTGTAGCGCCCGCTTTAACTATTTCAGGTGCTGTTTCACGGTTAACTCCACCATCTACTTCTATATCAACCTTTAAATTTAGCTCTTTAACCTGGCTGGCAATGTACCGGATTTTTGGCAGGACAGCTGGGATAAAGGACTGCCCACCGGCACCGGGGTTGACACTCATCACCAGGACCAGGTCAAGTAGGGGCCAAACATATTCCAATACTGAAACCGGTGTGGCAGGGTTAAGCGCAACCCCTGCTTTCAGGCCATGTTCTTTTATTTTTCGCAGGGCCCGGTCTAAATGAGCTGTAGCTTCGGCCTGGATTGTCAGGAGGTTTACTCCTGCCCTGGCAAATGGTTCAATATGATTTTCCGGTTCACTGACCATTAAATGAGCATCCATGAATAGCCTGGTCCTGGGGCGAAGCGATTTTGCTACTACCGGCCCGATGGTGATCGCGGGAACAAAATGCCCATCCATTACATCAAGGTGAGCCCAGTCTGCACCGTTTTCTTCAATTCTCTTAAGTTCACGGCCCAGGTCGCTAAAATCAGCGGAAAGCAGCGATGGAGCTACTTTTACTGCCATATCAATAAGCCTCCTGTTTGCTTATTTCATCTAAAAATAACCGGTAATGTTCATAGCGCATGGAGTTTACTTTTTTCCCAACATTCTCTTCGATAGCGCATCCAGGCTCTCCTGCATGCCTGCAGTTTCGAAAATTACACTGCCCGCGCAGGTTTTCAAAATCAGGAAACAGCAAGGCCAATTCATTTTCATCCAGGTCGGAAAAACTAAGCCTGCTAAAACCGGGGGTATCAACAACTTTGCCGCCATTATTCATGGGGATTAGTTCAGCGAGGCGCGTAGTGTGCCTTCCCCTTTTAATTTTTTCACTTACATCGCCAGTTTGCAGGGACAGCCCCGGCTGTATCGCATTCAGCAGGGAGGATTTCCCCACCCCGGAGGGTCCTGCAAAGACAGAAGTACAGTCTTTTAAGCGTTCTGCAATTTCATCAATACCGAGTTTCGTTACTGCACTGCTGTAGATAATGGGATAAGGAAAGGAAGCTGTGCTCTTTTTTGTTTCTTCTATCTCTTGATCATTTACCAGGTCTGCCTTGTTCAAACATAAAAAAGCGGCCATATCTTCTTTCTCCGCCTGGACAAGCATCCGGCTTACAAGCTGCCAGTCACACCCCGGATCTTTAAATGCCATCACCACTACCAGCTGGTTTATATTGGCAACCGGGGGCCGCCCAAGGCGATTAAAGCGGGCAAGCCGCTTTTCTATTATGCCTTCATCAGTTCTGCCACCGGAAACCTGGTTAAGGGGATGAAATATAACATTATCGCCAACCATTAAAGCTTCGCTGCCTCTTTTTAAATTACCCCTGGCCCGGCACAAATATTCGTTTCCAGTTTCATCACAAACAGCAAAAAAACCTCCTGCTGCCCTGATAACTTTACCTTTAGACAATCAATACCTCCTCATTCTCCAACAACAATTTCAATCGATTCCCCGGGACGCACTTCCGTGCCCGGTTCGGGCATCTGCTCAATTACATGCCCTGAAGAACCCAGGGTAAAGCGTTTGCGCACCACTGCTCTTAAACCATGTTCATCCAGGTACTCGAGGGCTACCTCCTCGGAAAAACCTACAAGGTCAGCCAGGGCGAAGGGCCCCCTGCCCTGGCTGACATAAACTACAACAGTGTCGCCGGGGGAAATCTTAAATGATTCCCCGGGCTGCTGGCGGTAGATCTCGCCCTCGGGTACTTCCTCGTTGTAATCCCGCTCAACAATCATATTTAAATCAAGACCCTGGAGGATAACCTGCGCCTCCCTCTCCGTCCGCCCTACCAGATCGGGTGTTACAATAAATTCAGGCCCTTTACTGACAATTAGGTCGATAATCCTGTCCTGTTTTACTATCCTGCCGGCAGGTGGATCGGTTCTGACTACATTGCCGACAGCAATTTGATCGTCGTAAATATAAGAGATTTCGGAATTTGGCATCAGTCCTACTCCACTTAGCGCTGCTGCCGCTTCGCTCTGGCTCATGTCAGTTACATCCGGCACCTCGATATCCGGCACAAAAACATAACTGCTTAAGAAAAAGTATGCTGTACCAATCAAAGCTGCCGGTATTAGCAAAAAGAAGAAAAGCCGCAGAACGATTTTCAATAACTTAGGTGATATGACCACCCGCTTTGGTTGATCTTCCTCTGTCCTGACCGGCCGTAAGATGTGGTCGTCGTCTTCTTCATCGCCGGTATTATAAGAGGAATGGGCAGGTTTTATCCTGGGCTCTCTCTTTTCTTCAGCATATAAAATATCTTCCAGCAGCTCTTCAGCGGTCATATAGCGTTCAGCAGAGTCTTTCTGCACCGATTTAAGGATTATCTGATCAAGCGCCGGGGGCAAATCTTCAACCAGGCGCCTTGGCGGAACAATCTGTTCCTGGATATGTTTCATGGCTACAGCAACGGGACTTTCACCATCAAAGGGTACTTTTCCGGTAACCATTTCATAAAGTACAATACCCAATGAATAAAGGTCGGACTGTTTTCCGGCTATATCACCACGGGCCTGCTCCGGCGAGATATATTGGACTGAACCGATAATCTGGTCTCCTGCTGTAACGGTAACTCCGTCACCGGCAATGGCAATCCCGAAATCAGTTACTTTAACTTTCCCATCCCGTGAAAATAGAATATTCTGCGGTTTAATGTCACGATGAACGACTCCCGCCTTATGGGCTTCAGCCAGCGCTTCGGCTATCTGGCGGGTAATTTTAATTGCTTCATGAACTGGAAGCCTGCCCTTTTCCCTGATATATTCTTTTAGATTTTTTCCATCCACGTACTCCATGACCATGAAATATGTGCCTTCTTTTTCTCCCACATCATAGATGTTGACTATATGCGGGTGAGAAAGGGCTGCTGCTGATTGTGCTTCGCGTTCAAAACGGCGAATAAATGCAGCATCACCGGTCATCTGATCTTTTAGGACTTTAACTGCTACAGTTCTTTTAAGCAGCAAGTCACGGCCGCGGAAAACCCGGGCCATACCGCCTTCGGCTATTTTCTCTATCAGTTCATAACGCTCGGCCAATACTTTGCCAATCATTAATCTGGTTGACCCCCTATATCTGCTGCAATTACAACCGTAATATTATCGCAACCACCCCTGGCATTAGCCAGGGCTACCAGCGACTCAGCCTGAAGCTGAGGATCTTTTTGCCCGGTGATAACGGTAAGGATTTCATCATCTTCTACGTGGTTGGTCAAACCGTCAGTACAAAACAAAAGGACAGAACCTGGTTCAATAATAAAATCGCTAATATCGATTTGCAGATCGGAAGATGCTCCAAGAGCACGGGTTAATACATGGCGTTTGGGATGCTTCTTCGCCTCTTCCGGCTTGACCTGACCCGACTGGATTAGCTGCTCAAGGAGGGAATGATCTCTTGTCAAAAGCTCTATTTGATCATTATTGACCAGGTAGGCCCGGCTGTCACCTATATGTCCGATAATAAGATGATCGCCATTTAGCAGTCCTGCGGTTAATGTTGTTCCCATACCACGTTTTTCAAAGCAATTATCAGCTTCGGAAATAACTGCCTGATTAGCTTCTGTGATTAAATCTTTCACCAGGTCTTTTGCGTCCTGGGCACTCAGCGGTTTATCACGGTTAATATTGTTCCAGTATTTCTCAGCAGTTGTTACTGCGATTTCACTGGCCACATTGCCGGCTTTATGCCCACCCATACCGTCTGCGACGACCAGGAGCGCAAGATCTGAATCCTGCACTGCAAAACAGCAGTCTTCATTCCTGGGCCGTTCCTTACCCTTGTTGGTTACTCCGGTTACAAGCAACAGTTGTTAACCCCCGTATTTATAAGCCTTTGTTGGAATATTTTTATTGCAATTTCCACGTTCAGTATAGCAAATAGGTCGTAAAGAGGCAAGATTTAAACCTTTTTATGCCAGAGGGCTATGAAAAAGCCATCCAGTTCATGGCGGTGCGGATAAAGATAAGCGCCCTTTTCCTGATCCTGGTTTTTTTGCAGTTCAAGCGGCAGCTGAGGCAATATGTTTTGCAGGGCAAAGGTACAGTTTGAAGCTGAAAAAGCTTCTACTACTTCGCTTGTTTCTTCACGCATGGTAGTGCAGACAGAATAGAGAAGCTTTCCACCAGTGGGCAGTAAACGGGCGGCTGCGTTAAGCAGCTCCAGCTGCTTTTTCTGCAGCCCCGCCAGTTCGCCCTCCTGCCTTCTCCACTTGATTTCCGGGAGACGCCTGATAACCCCTATCCCGGAACATGGAGCATCTACCAGGATAGCCTGCGGGGTTTTGAGATTAGATTTATAAATATCTCTACCGTCACCCTGCAAAGGGATAATGCTTTTCAACCCCAGGCGTTTAGCTGCCTTTCTCACCAATTCCAGGCGTTTAGAATTTACCTCAACAGCATATATCATTCCACGGTCTTCGATCATCTCAGCCAGGTGCGTGGTTTTACCTCCGGGAGCGCTGCAAAGATCAACTATTGTATTTCCCGGGCAAGGTTCTAAAAGAGGCGCTACCAGGGCAGAGCTTCCACCCTGGATTGTAAACAGGCCCTCTCTGAAGGCTTCAGAAGAAGCCAGGTTCTGGCCGGCCTCAAGATAGAGCAGGCCCGGCACAGGCCTTGAATTATCTAATAAAGAAAATCCTTCCCGCTTTAATTTTTCAGCAAGCTTGGCAGGATTAGTTTTAAGCCTGTTCGGCCTGACAGATAGTTTAGGTTTCCTGTTGTTTGCAGCACACCAGTTGGCTGCTTCAGGAAGGCCAAAGCTATCAAAGGCCCGTTTGGCAATCCAGGGTGGAAAACTTTCTTTTAAAGCCAGGTATTCTACCGGCTGTTTTTCACAATCAGGCCATGGCAGGTAGTCAAATTGTCCGGCAAGCTTTCTCAACAGGGCATTAACCAGGCCGGCTGTACCACGGTGACCGTAGCGCTTTGCCAAACGCACAGCCTGATCTACCACGGCATAGCCAGGGATACGCTGGAGGTAGAAGAGTTGATAGAGGCCAAGGCGCAATATGTTCCTGATCGGGGGAGGTAAACCGTTCAAATCCTTTTTGAGGTGCAAAGAAAGGGACCAATCAAGGGTATTGAGACGCTGGACAGTCCCTGCTGAGAGCTGGACAGCAAGTGCCCTGTCTTCTGAAGACAGCTTTTTCAAAAGTGGTGGCAGCGCCAGGTTCAGGTAAGCGTTATCTGTTTCATATCGGAGCAGGGCCTGCAGGGCTGCTTCCCGGGCATTTTCAGGAGTAGTTCTTTTATAGTTCAATTTTCAGGTTCTCCGTCTAGAACCTGACCTGTTTCAACCCGGTAGCCGCAACAGAATGATCCGGCATTCATGGCATTTTTCCCTGCCGGCTGAAGGTTAAGGAGGGTCAGGGGAACACTTCCCGTAGCTACTGTCAGCGAGTCTTCCCCTACTGCCAGGATTGTTCCCGGAACTGCTTCGGGTTTTTTTTCGCCTCCTGCCGGCCGGACTGCCTGCCATACTTTAATTCTTTTACCATTCATTAAGGTATAAGCACCGGGCCAGGGGTTTAAACCCCGGATGCGGTTGTATATTTCTGTTGCACTCCTGTTCCAATCCAGGCGCTCATCTTCGGTGGTCAGCGGAGGGGCATAAGTTGCCAGTTCATGATCCTGCGGGACCGCCGTAACAGTTCCGGCAGAAATAGCATTAACCGTTCTCAGGAGAACTTTGGCCCCCCTGGCTGCCAGGCGATCATGGAGCGTTCCGGCTGTATCAAGGGGTGAAATATCTTCTTTTTCCTGCATCAGGATATCGCCTGCATCGAGCTCAGGCAGCATCCTGATAACCGAAACCCCACTGTATGAAGCACCGTCAATAACAGCGCGGTGTATCGGTGCAGAGCCGCGGTAATAGGGAAGGTAAGATGCATGCAGGTTTATACAGCCATACGTAGGAAGGTCGAGAAGGGGCTGCGGTACTATCTTCCCGTAAGCTGCCGTAATAATCAGATCGGGGCTTTTTTGTTCCACCTGCTCCAGGAAGCTTTGATCACTTATTTTTTTCGGCTGAACCAGGGGGATATTGTGTTCAAGGGCCCATTTTTTTGTTGGCGCATATTGAACCTTTCTCCCCCGCCCGCTTGGTTTATCCTGTGGAACAACCAGCAGCGACAGGTCGTGGGAAGAAAGATAGATAAGCTCAAGAGAAGGCAGGGCAAATTCCGGTGTCCCCATGAATATTAATTTAAGTTCTTTCAAGTTTATTCCTCGCTTTGCAGCTCTTCCGGATCAATCATACGCAAGGCTTTATCAGTAAAAAGGATCCCTTCCAGGTGATCCATTTCATGCTGTAAGATGCGGGCCAGCAGCCCATCAGCCTGAATTGCAAATTCCTTCCCCTCGCGGTTAAGGGCCCTCACACTAATCTCTGCTGCGCGGGACACTTCACCATACGCGCCCGGCACACTTAAACAACCCTCCAGCCCGACTTCTTCACCTTCGGCTCTATCACAGCGGGGATTTATAAGTTCAACAATATTATCTTCGCCGTCTTCCCCGGCATTGGCGATTATAATTCGCTTTGAAACGCCCACCTGGTTGGCAGCCAGGCCTACTCCACTTGCTTCGCGCATAGTCTCAATCATATCATCAAGCAGGCGCAGTACACCGCTGTTTATTTTCGTCACTTCCCTGGCAGGGGTACGCAGCGAAGAATGGTTGTCACTCAATATTTTTCTTAAGGCCATTTTACAACACCTCTTGTAAAATTATAACACTACCTGCGGGTTAAAATCTACTGCCAGGCGCACAGGCCATGCCGGTTTCATACCATGGTATTCGCGGATCAGCTTTTTGACCTGGGGGGCAAGCTTTGATAGTTTTTCACCTTTAATGATAATCTGCACCCTGAACTGATCTTTAATCCGGTAAAGAGATGCGGGCGCCGGGCCCAGTATATCGAGTTCACCGGCAATCGGTTCAAGGCGGCGGGCAAACCATTCAGCAGCCTGAAAAACCGCCTTTTCTTCATTGAAGGTAAAAAGGATGCGCAGTAGCTCACTGAAGGGAGGATAAGAAAGCTGGCGGCGGTTTTCAATTTCCTGGTCATAAAAAGCAGGATAATCATGCTTTGCCGCCGCAAAAATACTGTAGTGGCCCGGGTGATAGGTTTGGACAATAACTTTACCGCCCAGGGGGCCGCGGGCAGTACGCCCTGATACCTGGGTTAAAAGTTGAAAAGTTCGTTCGGGGGCCCTAAAATCAGGCAGGTTCAGGACAGTGTCGGCAGCAACGACCCCGACCAGCGTTACCCCGGGAAAATCGAAGCCCTTGGCGATCATCTGGGTTCCCACCAGGATACTTGCCTTGCGGGCTTTAAACTGCCGGTAATAATAGTCATGAGCACTGCGGCTGGCGGTAGTATCGCGGTCCATGCGGATCAGCGAAACATTTGGATATAGCTTCTTTACTTCTTCCTCCACCCGCTGGGTTCCGGCGCTGAAATGGCGTATTTTAATCCCGCCGCACCCGGGACAGACCTGCGGCACAGCTTCTTCATACGCGCAGTAGTGGCAGCACATGATGTTGCGGTCCTTGTGCAGGGTAAGCGAGACATCGCAGGATCTGCAGCGAACAACATGCCCGCACTCGCGACACAGCACAAATCCGGCAAAACCGCGCCGGTTGATAAACAAAAGGGCCTGTTCTTCTTTTTCAAGCACCCTGTCCAGACCTTCAAGAAGTGGGCGGCTGAAAATATGGCGATGATTTTCTTTTAACTCTTTTCGCATGTCAACGACTTCAACAGGCGGGAGCTGGATAGGAGTTACCCTTTCTTTCATGCTGAGCAGTTCGGCCTTGCCCCGGGCAGCCAGGTAGTAGCTCTCCAGGGAAGGAGTCGCACTGCCTAAAAGCAGGACGGCTTTATTGTAACGCGCCCTCCACCAGGCCACATCCCGGGCGTGGTAGCGGGGGGTTTCTTCCTGCTTGTAAGTGGTTTCATGTTCTTCATCAATGATGATTAATCCAATAGATTTCAGGGGGGCAAAAACCGCCGAGCGGGCGCCAAGGACTACCTTTGCCTCTTCGCTTAAAATTGCCGACCACTGCCTGTTTTTTTCAGCCACGCTGAGGCGGCTGTGCAGTACTGCCACCCGGCCGGGAAAACGCCCTTCAAAGTGCTCGATCATCTGGGGCGTAAGCGATATTTCAGGGACCAGGACCAGGGAGCTTTTTCCCATCTCAAGGGTCATGGCAATACTTTGCATATAGACCTCTGTTTTACCGCTGGCTGTAACCCCGTGCAGCAGGATACGCTGTGCCTTTTTCTGTTTAAGGGCATGGCTGATCCTGCTAAAGCATATTTCCTGTTCATTCTGCATCAAGTGCGGCTCAGTTGTCTTTTGATTAACCGGACTGTCCTGCAAAGCATATGGAACCAGTTTATAGCAAATCAACCCTTTTTTTTCCAGGGCCCTCAGGGTTTCTGCTTTTATTCCCAACTGCAGCATTTTCTGCCTGGCCAATTCTCCATGTTCCTGCAGTATATCAAGAGCTTTTTTTTGTGCTGGAGCCCGTTTCAGGTCAGCCGCTAAAGCCTGTGGGGTTAGTTCTACCACCTTCAGCCTGTTTGGCCTTTTTTCACGCCTGAAAGAGGCGGGAATCATTGCATGCAGGGCATCAATCCTGCGACAGTAGTAGTGAAGCGAAATCCAGTGGAGCAGGGCAAGCTGTTCAGGGGTCAGCAGTGGGTCTTTGTCAGTAATTGAGATTATATCTTTCAGCTTTTCTATAGAGGTGTGGTTGAGGAGGCGCAGCACATAACCCTGGCAGCGGCGCTTGCCAAGTGGCACGGTTACCTGCTGGCCGGGTTTTAGTTGCTGTTGAAGATGCCCTGGAACCCTGTAGTGAAAAGGACGATCAACAGCATGGCTGACCAGGTCAATTATTACCTCGGCATATTCAGACATTCTTTCTCCCGGTAAAAAGCTATTATTATTTATTTTTTAAGCAGAACGGCCGTGCGATCGAGGATAAGGTGGGCAAGTTCTTCTTTTTCCATCAACGGAATTTCTTCAACTTTACCATCCCGGTCGATTATTGAAACACGATTGGTATTGACGGCAAAACCACTGCCCGGTTCCTTTAAATTATTAACTATTATTAAATCAAGGTTTTTATTTACGAGCTTATCATGAGCGTTCTGCAGGGCATCCTCAGTTTCAGCAGCGAAACCGACAAGTATTTTATTGCCTTTGTTTTTACCCAGTTCGAGCAGAATATCAGGATTGGAAGCCAACTGAAGGGTCATGGAAGCTTTCTCTTTTTTAACCTTTTCATCCCAGTTTTCAGCAGGCCGAAAATCAGATACTGCGGCTGCTTTATATATGATCCTACACTTGCTGTAATCGGATAATACGGCTTCACGCATTTCTGCCGCCGTGTTCACTTTAACCAGCCTTACGCCGGCAGGAGCAGTAAGGTGCGTTGGTCCGCTGACCAGGGTAACCAAGGCCCCCCTGTCGCTCAGGGCCCGGGCTAAAGAGAAACCCATTAAACCGGTGGATGGATTACTGATGTAACGAACCGGATCAAGGGGTTCACGAGTGGGGCCCGCTGTAACAAGCACCTCGATTCCCTGGTAATCTTTAATCATTACAGCCCGCCTGGCAAAATTAAATATGTCATAAGGCTCGGGCATCCGGCCGCTTCCGTATACCCCGCAGGCCAGCTCTCCCTGGTCAGGGTCCATTACATGACAACCCCGTTTTTGCAGCAATTCAATATTACTGACCACGGCCGGATGTTTGAACATATTAACATTCATCGAAGGTATAACAACAACAGGGCAATCCGCCGCCAGGTAGAGGGTGGCTAAAAGGTTATCAGCCAATCCCAGGGCCATTTTGCCCAGCGTATTAGCCGTTGCCGGTGCAATTACCATTAGATCTGCATTTTCCAGCAGCTCAACATGACGAACCCTTTCACCCGTCCGGTCACCATACATTTCAACAAACACCGGGTTTCCAGTCAGGGTTTGAAAGGTCAGAGGAGTAATAAATTCTGCCGCTGCAGGGGTCATAACTACCTGCACATCAATACCGCTGCGCACAAATAACCTGGCCAGCTCCGGAACCTTATATGCGGCAATTCCGCCTGTAACCCCTATTATGACCTTCTTCAAATTAGCACCCCTACTTAATACCATCACGAATGCGCTCGTACTCTATATTGCCAGCTTCTATCTCATGAAGGGCCGTAGTAACGTCTTTGCTGTATACTTTATCAATTGTTTTCCGGCTCCCATTACGCAGCTGACGGCCCCTTTTAGCTGCCGCTATCACCAGTGTATATTTACTGTCCACGGTTTCAATTAAATCATCAATGGATGGATAGATCACCCGTCTTCACCTCCCCAGCCGGGCGGCTTAGCACCGCGGCTAACTTTACATTTTTCTGCGTCAATTATTGCCCCGATCTTTGCCGCAGCCTTTTCTACTTTATCATTAATGACCAGATAATCATAGAGAATATATGAATCCATTTCCTGGCGGGCAGTTGTGAGGCGCCTTTCTATTTTCTCATCACTTTCAGTACCCCGGCCCCTGATTCTGTTTTCAAGTGTCTCCATGGATGGCGGGGCCAGGAAAATCGAAACAGAATAGGGCTCTTTCTGCCTGACCTGGGCAGCACCCTGAACATCTATTTCCAGGATTAATATCTCGCCACGATCAATTGCCTCATTCGCCACATCAAGGCTTGTTCCATAGTAATGGTCATGAACAAGAGCCCATTCAAGGAAATCCCCCTTCTCAATCATGGTTTTAAAGTTATCTTCATCTGTGAAGAAATACTCTTTACCATCTTTTTCTTCAGATCGGGGAAGCCTTGTTGTTGTTGAAACTGAAAGTCTAAGGCCTTCCTTGATGGTCATCAAATGACGACAGACCGTTCCTTTACCCACACCTGAAGGCCCTGATATAATTAAGAGCAATCCTTCCTGCATGCATAACCTCCCGTGAAAATTATTCCATTTCAGTTATCTCAGCATTATTATCGCATGCCTGGAGCCGATGTTTAACCGTTTCAGGCTGGACAGCCGATAGAATTATGTGACCGCTGTCGGCAACAATAACTGCTCTTGTCCGCCGGCCATACGTAGCATCAATTAACAGTCCGCGCTCCCTGGCCTCACTGACTACCCTTTTAATGGGCGCTGATTCAGGGCTGACGATAGCAACTATGCGGGATGCGGAAACAATGTTACCAAAACCAATATTGATTAGTTTAAAAGACATGCACCAAGCCCTCCTTTACTCCAGGTTTTGAATTTGTTCGCGAATTCTTTCAAGTTCTGCTTTCATCTCCACCACAATGTTGGTCAAAGAAAAATCCCCTGCCTTTGAGCCAATCGTGTTCACCTCACGAAACATTTCCTGAGCAATAAAATCAAGTTTGCGCCCTGCAGGGTCTGAACCCTGTAAATTATCGCGGAATGCCCCAATATGGCTCTTCAGGCGAACCAGTTCTTCATCAACACCCATGCGTTCCACGAGCAGGGCACTTTCCATCAACAGCCTTGTTTCTTCAAATTCCCCGGCTAAAAGCTCTTTAAATTTGTGCTCAATTTTAGTACGATATTCATCCTTGGCCGCTTCGGCCCGCTCTTCAGCCAGTTCGACCTGGCCTTCAAGTTTCCCGCACCTGGCGAGCAGGTCTTTACATAAGTTTTCACCTTCGGCCCGGCGCTGCCTGACTAGTTGGTCAAGGGCTTCGCCAAGGGCAGCAGTAATGGCAGGCCAGACCTGATCTTCAGTTAATACAAGACCGGAAGGTTTAAAGAGTTCCGGCATTTGCAAAAGGTGTTCCAGCTTAATTTTTTCCTTCAGCCCAAGGTGATCTGACAACTTCTGCAGGGATTGGTAATAGTCCTCCGCCAGATCAAAGTTTACATTGACCTGGCGGAGGCCGGCCGGCATTTCGTCCAGGACCAGGCTCACTTCCACCCGGCCCCTCTTAATCGAATTTTGAAGCTGCCTGCGCACCTGGTCTTCCAGGAAATACAGTTCACGCGGCAAACGCAGGGCAAAATCGGCATAGCGATGGTTTACTGAACGCAGTTCTGCCAAAAAGGTAAACCCCTTCTCCGTGCTGCTGCCCCGACCATAGCCTGTCATACTGCTAATCATGATTATCGCCCTTTTCCTTCGTTTTTCGCCTTTACTGAAGTGCTGCGTTAATATTATCATCAAATCATGGCAATCTCAAGCGGGATTTGCCTTGGATAGAGAGAAGAATTATACTAGATGCCGGAGAAAAGAGGTGTGCCTGTGACTTTCGATACACTAATGATGCAAACGGTAACCAGTGAGCTGCAGCAGGAGTTGACCGGCTCCGTGGTGCAAAGGGTATATGAGCCAGAACGGGGCGAGGTTATTATCCACTTTTACCTGGCGGGCAAACAGCCTGGTATCCTGTTTTCGTATGATTCCAGTTACGCCCGCGTTCATAAGGTAGATAAAAAGTACCGCAGCCTGGACCAGCCATCACCCTTTTGCATGCTGCTTCGCAAGTACCTGGTTGGCGGCCGCCCCGCAAGCTTTGATAATCCACCCCTTGAAAGAATTTTAGAGATCTGCTTTGAACCACCGGACGGGATGAAACCGGTCAAATTAATTGCCGAAATAATGGCAAGGCGCAGTAACCTGGTATTAATTGATGAGAATGGGCTTATACTGGGTGCAGCGAGAACATCATCCCTGGATAAGAACCCGGCCAGGGCCATTCTGCCGGGAGAAAAATACTTGCTGCCGCCAAAGCAGGAAAAACTAAATCCCCTGGCGGTAAGCCCTGAAGAGCTTGCATTTGAACTTCAAAAGCTGCTGGCAGAAGGTAAAACCATAGATAAAGCGCTTATTGCGACCGTTGAAGGAATTAGTCCCCTGGCAGCAAAAGAGCTTTTACACAGGTGCAGCTGGAGCGGCATCAATTTTACCGCGAGCGTTGAAAAGCTGCAGCAGGAAATTCACGACTTATTTAATATGAGCGGCTTTCAAAATAAAATAGTTTATGTTCCCGCTAAAAAAATATATGCAGCTTTTGAGCTGACTTGCCTGGCAGATGATGAGAGTATTTATTATCAAAGCCCGGGGCAGATGCTTGAAACA
>SLQM01000222.1 GCA_007131435.1 Syntrophomonadaceae bacterium | reverse complement strand
TTTAAAAGACTGACAGCATTATAACCAGCATGATAAACAGCAGGCAGGCGGCAATCGCGGCAATCAGCCAATTATAATCTGTTTTTAGAAATAAGATAAACTTATTTAATCCGGCAACAACGCCTTGCGGGCTTAGCATTTTCAACTTAGAAATTGCCACCAGGTCATAATCGAGGTTGCCGTCTTCTGAAACAATGCCCTTTCCGTTAAAAATAAAGACTTGATTGCTAATCGCGATCTTATCTGAAGGATTTAAGGCCAGCGGTTCCTGAACGGGAATATCGTTAAGAGTGGTTCCATGGGTGCTGTCGAGATCAGCAATATACCATATGCCCTTGTGAGAAAAAATGCGGGCATGATAACGCGAAACTGTATCGTCCTCAAGGATAATATCATTACTATCAGCCCGTCCAATATTAATATTAATATCTGCAGTGTGCTCTTTATTTTTTCCTTGACCTGAAGCAATACCTTCTGAAAACAACTCCTGATCTTCTGCCATTTTTCTCTTTTCTTGCTGCTTCTCTGGTTTAACTTTTTCATCTGACTTACCAGCACTTTTCCCCTTCAGGAGAGCTTGCTGAAAATCGGCAATATTTTTAAAGCGATCCCCAGCATTTACGGCCATGGCTTTCAGCAAGGCTTCTTCCTGTTCCGGTTTAATCTCCACCCCCAATTCTGAAGGTGGTATTAAATTATCCTGATCAAGGCGGTCCAGTGAATTAGGAGGCATTTTACCGGTTATTGTGCGATAAATAGTGGCTGCAGTGGCATACATATCAGTTGGAGGCCCCTGTACCCCATAGCTGCGATACTGCTCTTCAGGAGTGTACCCGGGTTTCATAACCACAGATACACTGTTATCATTTGCAGTAGTTGAACGACGGACAGCACCAAAGTCAATCAGGATAACTCTTCCGCCCTTGCTGATAAAGACATTCTCTGGACTGATGTCGCGGTGGAGCAGTCCCGCCTCGTGGATAACCCGCAAAGCATCCATTACCGGCATCATGATTTCCATAGTTAAATTAAAGGGAAGCTTTTCTCCTGACCTGCCCAGGTGATCTCTTAGCGTTACCCCTTCAATGTAGTGCATAACAAGGTATGCAGTACGGTTTGCCTGGAAAAAGTCAGTAACTGAGACTATGTTAGGATGGTCTATGAAGCGGGCCAATGCACGGGCTTCCTGTAGAAATTTTTCCATATTGTTGGCAAATATCGTATCCTGGGCCTGTGAATGAATAGCAACTAATTCTTCACCGGGGATACGATAAACCAGGTCAATTGGAAAATATTCCTTAATTGCCAGCTTTATGCCCAGGTTAACATCCCAGGCCAGGTAGGTTATGGCGAACCCTCCCTGCCCGAGAGTCCGTCCTACCAGGTATTTATCATGCAAAACGGTGCGTGGTTGCAGATAGTATGATAATTTTGGGGCTGCATCCTCAGCGTAACCACATTGTGAGCATTGAACCCTGTATCCTTTATCTTCCATGCACCCCATGCACAGCTGCTGCAGTTCCACCTGTTTCACTCCAGTTCAACGGTAAATACTTCTCCTTCTTCGGAAAGAGAGAATTGCTCACCTGGCTGTATCGTATATGGTTGATTCTTCTCTATTTTCCGCCCACCTGATAAAAATGTTCCATTAGAAGAACTATCTACCAGGGTAAAACTTTCGAGTTCAGAATCAAAGTAGATAGTGCAATGAAGTCGGCTTATACCAGTATTGTCGGAGGGGTAGACCACCCGGGCCGCAGAAGGATCTCTTCCTATCGTTATAATGTCTTGATCAAACTCTATTTTCCGGCCTGCATAAATACCTGAAATTCCAACCAGCAGAGGGGTTTTACCCTTCCCGGCACCCGGGCTAAAAGAAGCTGCTGCCCCAGCTTGCTCTGGTAATTTATTTCTGCGCCTTATGAATAAATAGAGCAAGACTGAAAGGCCAATTAAGATTGCTGCTGCGTATAAAGAGTAAAAAGCAAAGTTTCTTTCAGCCTCCGGTGGATATAGCTCTTCAGTTTCCCCCGGGAGCGATTCTTGACCCGGAACTTCTGTTTCTCCAGGTATGGATACCCCGGAAGCCACAGTTAATAAAGAATAAGCATTGACCTGGCTGTCTTCAACAGAGCGGGCTATGATACGGGCTTCTCCTTCTGCCAGGGCTTCAACCCGGCCATCTTGTTTGACTGAAGCAACCCCAGGGTTTGTAGATTCCCATAAAACTCCCTGTTCAGTGGCATCCCTGGGTATAATCCTGGCTTCAAGTTCAGCTGTTTCACCAGGAGCCAGGGTTAGCTGCTTCGGTTGAACATCAATGCTGCGAACAAGAACAATAACCTTTAGATAAAAGTCTGCTGTGTGGTCAAGATCTAAAGTGGTTACGGTTATAACTGCTTCTCCCTGTGACCGGGAAATTACCATGGCGCTCTGCCCCGAGGTCTCCACTTCAGCAACAATGGGATCACTGATTGTCCATTCAACCCTTTTATCATCTGCATTTGCAGGATAAACCCGGGCAGTCAGCTCCAACTGCTCTCCAAGGACTAACGTTGCTTCTGATTTATCCAGCTCCACTCCTGTAACCCTGATCACTTCTTCCTCTTCTGCAAAGCCTGAGAGTGAAAAATTGATGACCAAGAAAGTTGATAAAAGGACCAGGCCGATCAGTTTCAGGGTGATTCTCATATAAACACCTCTTTCAAAGACCATGGATTCCATATAGCTCTGGTTAACCCGATAATCCGTAAAGCTAGTTTTACCAGTAAACCTGCCTTTTCTATCAATAACGAGCTTCCGGAAGCAGGAAAGCCTTACTTGATAATTCTTATTGCTCTTCTTCCCCCTCCCAGTTAAAATTGTCACCACAGAATGGAACAAATATTAACCTGGTTTCGCCCAACTCGATTACATCATAAGCTTTAAGCAGTTCGGGGGTTAGGACTTCCTGCTCATTTAAATAAACCAGCCCCTTACTGTCCCCGGGGTATAGGCGAAAATTATGATTCTTAGGGCTATAGCTTACTGCAGCATGGTTTTCACGGGAAACTGCTTTATCTCCGGCTATCACGATATCCATTTTATCGGAACGACCGATAAAGTTCCTTTCAGCAGTAATCTTGAAATCATTTCCTTTCTCCGGCCCACTGATAGCTACCAACCAGCCTGTAACAGGGTTTTTACCAATTCTTTTCTGGAAAAGACCCATCGTTTTCCCTTCATCCGTCTGCTGCGCGGCAGAGCCTTCTAAGGGTTTAGTTGCTCCAATCTCATGGTTAGATTCACCAGGACGCTTAGCCATTGTTTTCTGAATGTCAATACCCAGGTTCTGCACCCCGCAAAAGGGACAGGATGTATGCTTCTTCGAATCATAGTAATGACCGTTTTCACATCTTGTCAAAGGATCCATCTAATATTCCCTCCCATTATCAGATATTATTACCCGACCATAACCGCCAGCGCACTGTAGTTATCATGACCGAGTTCAACACGTTGAAGCAGTATTTTTTCCATTTCTTCCAGCCACCGATCAGGCTGCTGATGATCGAAAAGCAGTCTTTCCATATCTACTTCCAATACATATTCCCAAAATCCATCACTACAAAGCAGAAAAGCGTCCCCCTTCTCAATGTCCACAATCTTGTTCAGCAAGGAAAAACAGCTTATATCTGCACTATCAAATACTGAAAACAGCTGATTCCTATCTTCATGATTCCGCATTTCTTCCTCAGCTATTTCACCTAGATCAACCAGCTTCTGGGTCAGGCTGTGATCCCTGGTCTGAAATTCTAGTTTACAGCGCTTAAAATAATATAGACGCGAATCACCGATGTGGGCCCAGGTGGCCCCATTCCTGCCGATTAAAAGAATAACAAGTGTTGTTTTTATTGCATCAACAAACCCATATTCCTGCTGCTTTTTTTCCAGCTCCAGGCCGGCAGCCTGAAGGTAGCCGGAAAGGTGTTCAACAGATGATCCAGGCGAGGCTTGGAATGCGCTAATGATACTTTCGCAGGCTGTCCTGGAAGCAATATCACCACCACGGTGCCCACCAAGACCGTCTGCCACTAAATAGCAACCACATTTATTACTCACTGCAGCTGCCGTAAAATCTTCATTATTTTTACGGCCGCCGGGTTTTGATAGTGCATCAAATTTAATAATCATATTAAGAATCTACTTTTACTTCAAAAACTTCATTAGGATCAGCCAGGTAAAACCTTTCCCCGGAATTCAGGTAGTAAGTTTCGCCTGGATTAAGCTTCTGGTTAGATGAAAGGTACGTGCCGTTTGATGATGAATCTGTCAGGGTGAATTTCTGGGTCCGTTCATCAAAGCGGATAGTAAGATGTTTACGGCTGATCTCTTCTTTTTGCTGCGGGTAAACGAGCTGCGCCAACCTTGGATCTCGGCCAATAATCAGCTGGTTATCGACAAGTTCCAGGCTTTGTCCGGCAAAGTGACCGGCAATACCTTTAATTACTGGTCTTGGATCGCGGCGCTTGGCCTGGGTTACTGCAGGCGCAGGTTCCTGACGGGCTCTGGTTACCGGCCCTGCTGCAGAAGCAGCCTGCTGCGCCGGCGACCTAAGTGACTGGGGAACTGCTGCCGTAGCAGCTTTCTTCCTGCGGGTTAATATTAAAACAAGGGCAATTAAAAGTAATAGACCTGCGCCCAGGGCAAACAGCAGGTAACTGGTGCCAGGGTCAAGGCCTAATGGACCAACAGCCGCTTCATCTTCCGGCAGATCTATAACTTCAGTTACTTCAATTTCTTCACTTACTTCGGAGGCCACTTTATGCTCTATACCCCTGCTTCTTAAAATATCGGTCAGATAATCTATCTGAAAAGCACCATGTATTCCTTCTGCGTACATTGACAGGGTAACCACCCCGATTACCTGGCCATGCTCATTTACCAGCGGCCCGCCCGAATTGCCGGGATTAACCGATGCATCCATCTGGTAATAGCCAACCCCATCATAGGTTAGCATTTTACTGAGCACACCCTGGGTTACAGTTGCATCTTCCGGGTAGGCCGCTGAAAAATCAGACATCCCAATTTTCCCCCAGGGCAGCGGAAATTGAGTGCCGGCAGCAAAAGGAAACCCGATCGCATATACCTGATCGCCTACATCTACCATATCCCTGCTGCCCAGCTCCATCGGTTCATAACCATACAAGAGATGGTCAGGATCAATCCTCAAAAGAGCCATGTCAACCCTCGGCAGCGTTACATGTATGCTTGTCGGCACTAAATCATCTGTTGAACGATAAACAAATATATTTACCGGGACCTGCTCCTCGTCTTCTAAAAATAGCCATGGATTAACTACGTGCAGGTTGGTAGCTATAAACTCAAATGGCTCTTCATCACCTACAACAAATCCTGTACCCATATTGATAACCTCATGCGGATCGGTATCAGTACGGTATACCACTACTCGAACTACACTATTACGGGTATCTGGTATTGCAGTCTGGGCAGAAATGGAACTAGACAGACCAAATACTAAACAAAAGATTAAGAATAAAACTATTATCCGAAACTTAAGTTTGCAATCTTTCATTTTCATCCCCCTTTTTTTCTTTATTGACTATCCACCGCCTGGCATGAAAGAACGAGGACAGTAATATTATCCTGGTGAGGCTTTCCCTTTGCGATTGCAGCTTTAACCAACTCTTCCGCTGTGCCCGCATCAGGATGCTCAAGCCCTGCTGTTATCTCTCCAGCAGACAGGGTGTTGTTTAAACCATCAGTGCAGAGCAGCACTACGTCGCCTGCCTTTAAAGCTAGAGGCTCCAAGCTATAGTCCACCTCAATAAGCTCCGACGTGCCTAAGTAGCTTGTTAAAAAAGAGCGTTCCGGATGTTCTATCGCCTCCTTTTTAGATATTAAGCCGTTTTCAACTTCATCGGCCAGCTGGTTGGCATAAATGTGCTCTTTATTCAACTGCCTTAGTGCGCCATCTCTTAGCAGGTAGACGAGGCTGTCTCCTACAGAAACCCAGTGCATTTTTCCCTGCTCGACCAAAACTGCCACCAGTGTAGTACCCAGGTCGACTTCTTGACCTTTTTCGTCAAGGGCTAAATCAAAAACTGCATAGTTAGCTATAGTTAAAGCCCTTCTCATAAAATGTTCGATAGAATTATGATCGTTCTTGTTGTTGTATTCTCTTAAAAATATTCTGACAGCAACCTGGCTGGCCCGGTCGCCCCGGGCTAAACCACCCATCCCATCAGCTATCACTGCCAAAACTCCTTTTTTCTCAACAACCTTGCGGTCGTTGAGATCAGAAAAGGCAAAAGAATCCTCCTGCCTGTCACGGGAACCGATATGCTGGTAGTTTGAAGGAACTAACTTGAGAGAGTCTGTCGAATAGGCTGCAAGTTCCTGGTTTGTTTTAAGTTCGAATTTGCTATTTCTTTCTGAAGGCTGATTAATGATATTAGAAAAACCTTTTCTATCTAACTTATTTTCATCTTTGCAGTGTTTAGAATTTGGCCTATGTGTAGGCAATTTTTTACCACCAGTGCTGCTACCTGTCCTGTTTTTTGCCCCGGAAGATCCGGATTTAGTTTTGCTTGCTATTTTGGCTCCCTTTTTACTTTTAAGCCGTTTCCAGAGTGTTAAAAAACACATAAAACCTGAATCAACCCCCTTGCCAGTTTTCAAGGTTTCATGCTGCTTAATTCTCATGCGGGAAGAACTGTAAGGTATGGAAGCAGTAAGTTGTGCATTCTAGTCTCGAAGAGCTAATTAACTGTGCAATCACAAAATTTTATAAATAAACTATCTATTAAGCATTATTTTTTATCTTCTGCAAACAAATAAAAAGTCCTGCAAATAGTTGGCATAAATTTTAAAAACAGCGCAGAGTAAAAGAAGGAGTTAAAGTTTTAAAGTTAAACTATAGAGTTTTCATTAAAAATTTACTTTGAAGGATGAGCAAATGGCGCGGACAACCTTACCCGGTTTTGGACCTGCTGTCTTCTGTAACTGACAGGTCAACCAGATCAGGATACTTAGCCCTGATCATGGAGTCAACTTCTGCAGGGATAATCTTTTCGGAGGGTTCACTTAGCAGCTGTTCAACAATATCTTCCGCCCGTTTCCAGCTGTCCTTACTGCCGGCATCCAGCCAGTGCTGGTAGGGCTGGCGGACACTGGATAGGGGTGAGTAGAGCTCGGTTCGCATGTAGCGGACAGTATGCTCTTCGCTTAAGAAATTTCCTCCCGGGCCAACCTTGGCGATTGCATCGTAAGCCAGGGTGTCTTCATTTACTTCAATGCCCCGCAGGGTGCGCAGGCAGCTGCCGATTATATCGTTATCGATAACATACTGGGCATAAGATGCGGTCATCGCCCCGTCCAGCATGCCGAAAGCTTCATGAATGAAATTGCCGCCGGCCAGGGCGGCCAGCATGGCTGTAGAAGCGCTCTCATGGGCAGCCTGGGCATCGGGGAGCTTTGAATCCGTTGTCCCCACGGTCAGGTAGCAGGGCAGCCGGTAGTGGTGAGCCATCTGGGTAATTGCTGCGTTCATCAGGCCTGATTCGATACTGCCCATTAAAAACGACATGGTGCGCATATCCATGGTAACAGGAACCGCGCTGTAGAGCACCGGGGTGCCGGGGTTAACCAGCTGGCTGAATATAACCCCCATCAGCGCCTCTGCATTCTGCTGCACCAGGGTGCCGGCCAGGGTAACAGGCGCCGTTGCCCCGGCTGCCGGGGCGGTAGATGTTGCCAGGGGCAGCCCGTAGCGGGCAACCTGCATGATGTAGTCTGCATGATCAGGGCTCAGTTTTAGCGGGCTGGTGATCGAAGAAATAAAGCCGATAAAAGGCTTACGCTTCAGGTTGTCCATTCCACCGGCTATGATGGAAGATATCTCGATTATGTCTTCCAGGCCCTGCTGGCTGAAGATGCCGCCCATCACGGGCTTTCCGGTATTCAGCATGGCCTGGTACTTGGAATTGATATCAACGGTATCAATATTTATATCATGGGGATAAACGGGGATGATAAAAAAGTCAAGGTTTTCAAGCCTGTCAGCCAGTTTGGCAAAGTTTGCTACATCCTGCAGCTTTGCCGGGCGTTTTTCGCGGTCCAGGTCAAGCACGTAGAGCGCCAGTCCGCCGGTGCCGAAATGGACCTGCTTGCCGCCGATAGTAATACTTTTACCCGGCTCCCGCCCGTAAAAAACAAATTCTTCCGGGGCCTGCTTGATCATGCGGGAGACCATTTCCCGGGGCACGTAAACCCGGTGCAGGTCGTGATCTACCCGGGCGCCTTTCTCTTCAAACAGCGCCAGCGCTTCAGGGTGATTCATTTCGAACCCCACATTTTCCAGAACCCGGACCGTAGTTTCATGAACCTGCCTGATTTCTTTATCGGAAAGAACCCGGTAATGACCGCCTTCATAGATTGGGTGTTTCATCCGGTTTACCTCCAAAACCTACCGGCAATTACCCGGTTTTAGTAATGATTAGAAGCTCTAGATTAGTCACTGTTTATATTATCCCAGTTGTTTATAATGGCATTAACCAGGTCCCCGCGGGTTATGATGCCCAGCAAAACATTATTTTCATCTACTATTGGAACACGGTTTATTCCATTTTCTCGCATCATTTTTACCACATCATAAATTTTCGTCTGCTCAGTGGCAGTAATTACGTCAACAGTCATCAGGGTTTCAACTGTCGTTGATGCTACAAGTTCTATCACTTCAACCCCGCGATGGGTTATGTCGATATGTAAAACTTCTTTACCCTTTGTAAATACCTGGTGTGGGTCGCGCAGCGGCTGCCCGATAATTTGCCTGGTATAGCCAAGAATATCGGTTTCAGAAAGAATGCCAATAATTTTATCGTTATCATCAACTACCGGCACACCGCTAAAGGAATTTTCATCAAGGATTTCAGCGGCCCTCTTCAGCGGTGTATCGGCTTTAACTGTAACCACCGGTGAGACCATCACATCTTTTGCCAATATGGCCATAGTAAACCCTCCAATTTTGAATGTCAATAAGATAAAAAAATTTGTAAGGGCAGGCATGGATTATTCCAGCCTGCCCTATTTAAACTGGTTGTTTTCCCCGTGCATAAACCAGTTGTCTTTTTACCGTGGGCTTAACACAAGCCCGGCTATATTACTGGATAAAGCCCTGCTCGGTAAGCCATTCCTCGGCCACTTCGCTGGGCAGGTAGTCGAGTTCATCAACCATCATGTTCAGGTTGGACATTGCTTCCACGTCCAGGGCAGCGGCGATCGGGTTTAAGATATCGGCAATCTGAGGCGCTGCATCAAGGACTTCCTTGCGCACTACCGGGGCGCAGTTGTAAACCGGGTGATACTGCAGGTCGTCTTCAAGTACGACCAGACCAAAGGCCGGGATCCGGCCGTCGGTGGCAAAGGCCATCGATGCCGCTATATCCCCGTCGCGCAGGGCGCTGTAGAGAATTCCGTAATCCATTACATCGACACTGTCGAATGCAAAATCGTAGTGTTCGAGCAGCCCGGGATAGCCATCATCACGGGTCGAGTACTCGTGGTTGCTGCCAAATACCCAGGTGCCTGGATCGGGAGCTTCCACCCCTTCATTGATTGCTTCTGCCAGGTCGCTGATCGTGCTGATGCCTAAAGCATCGGCATCGTCCTGGCGCATCATAACCGCATAGGTGTTGTCGAATGGCGTGTAATCAAGCCAGATCAGGTCGTATTCATCGCGGTCAATCTGGCTGACCACTTCGTAACATTCGTCGGGATCGGTGATCGCTTCATCAAACCCGTGAATGGTAATTAACCCTGTACCGGTATATTCCCAGTAAAGATCAATATCCCCGGATTCCAGGGCTTCACGGGCAATTACTGTCCCGCCAAGGCCTGTTTCATCAACGGTGGGAATACCGTTGTGTTCCAGGGCCAAGATGGCAATCTGCCCTAAAATCAGCTGTTCGGTAAACTCTTTCGAGCCAACGGTTACCACAATGTCTACTGGCTCTGGTACATCTACCAGATCCTCATCTGGATCGTCCAACATATCATCTCTAACCTCTTCTGCCTCACAACCGATCACGAAAAGTGAACCGGTCAGCAGCATGACCATCAACATCAGCGCTAATAAACGCTTCATACTCATTGTTAATATTACCCCCTTTTATTTGCTTACAATGGGAAAACAACCAAACTTAAAATCTTTTATACCCACTTCACTACCTTTGCTTCCACCTGGCCGATCAGGTAATCAAGGATAATTGCTGTCAGTGCCGCCAGGGAGGCCCCCGTTAAAACAATCATGTCACGGCGCAGTGAAAGGCCAATCACTATAAGTTCTCCCAGGCCGCCGGCAGCGATAAAGGTGGCAAGGGTGGCGGCGCCGACGTTAATTACTATCGCCGTCCTGATCCCGGCCACGATAATCGGAAAGGCCAGCGGCAGCTCGATTAAGGTTAAGATCCTAAACGGGCTCATCCCCATGCCCCGCGCCGACTCAATGATGCTGTCAGGCACGTTGATAATTCCGGCAAAGGTGTTGCGCAGGATGGGCAGGATAGAATAGAGAAACAGGGCAAATACCGCTACCCTGAAACCCAGGCCGATAATCGTAAAGAACAGGGCCAGGATGGCCAGGCTGGGAATGGTCTGCCCCACGTTGACCACGTTTTCCACGCCGCGACCCAGGTAGTAGAGCTTTGGGCGTGAAAGCATGATCCCGACCAGGACACCTACCACGATCGCCCCGATCATCGATACCAGCATCAACCATAGATGCTCGCGCAGCGATTTTAAAATGCTGTCGTAGGTCAGCGCCCTGGCAACCAGGGAGTCGGTGGGGTTGTTAACCGTGTAGACTGAGATGACAATCCCGGCCGCTATTAGAAGAAGCGGGACAAAGAGCCATCTGAAAAGTGTTTTTGCCATCTTTTACTCATCCTCCTTAACCACGTTAAGCAGGTCGCCCAGGGTAATGGTTCCCTGGTACTGGTCGTCTTCGTTAACCACGGCCACATAGCCTTCACCGCATTCAAGCATTACAGAAAGCGCATCATTTAAGGTGGCATCGCTGGTAACTGACTGGTCTAATTCCTGGATATAATCAGCCGCCTGTTCCCCTGTTTTCTTCTTCAAATCGTTGATGCCGATAATTCCTTTCAGCTTGTTATCGCGGTCAACCACCATTACCGAGCGGATATCGCTCTCGTCTAACTGCTTGCGGATATCATCCACCGATGTGTCAACCTTGGCCGGCTTGGGCCGGTCAAGATCGCTTAGTATTTCGCGGATCCGGATCAGGTGCAGGCGCTTGATCGAGCGGTTGCGGCCAACCAGGCTTGATACAAATTCATCAGCCGGTGCGCTTAAGAGGTCGTTCGGCGATGCATGCTGCACAAGTTCACCGTCACGCATTACAGCGATGGTGTCGCCCATCTTGATCGCTTCATCTATATCGTGGGTGACAAAGACAATGGTCTTGCCAACCCTTTCCTGGATTCTCAAAAATTCGTTCTGCAGCTTGGCCCGGGTAATCGGGTCAACCGCCCCGAAGGGTTCGTCCATTAACATGATCGGCGGGTCTGTGGCCATGGCCCTCGCTACCCCTACCCGCTGGCGCTGCCCACCACTTAACTCTGAAGGGTAACGCTTGCCGTGCAGCTCCGGGTCAAGCCCGACTAAAGTCAGCATTTCTGCTACCTTCTTTTTGGTCTTTTCTTTCGGCCATTTTTTCTCATTCGGCACGGTGGCCACGTTTTCCTCAATGGTCATGTGCGGGAAAAGACCGATTTCCTGGATTACATAGCCAATGTCCAGGCGCAGTTTGATCGGATTCATCTTCAGGGCATCCTGCCCGTCTATGTAAATCGATCCGCTGGTCGGCTCGTGAATGCGGTTGATCATTTTCATCGTCGTCGTTTTGCCGCAGCCTGAAGGCCCGACCAAAACACAGATGTCGCCTTCTTTAATTTCCAGGTTTAAATCTTTTACCGCCGGTATTTCCATGCCGGGGAACTTTTTGGTTACGTTTTCTATCTTGATCATTGTTTAGCCTCCCTCACTTTGCCCACTGCTGCCAGACGACGTTCTCCCCAGGACAGGACAAAGTCAAAGGCCAAGGCAATTATTGATACTCCTATCGCCCCTACGATAATCATCGGTTCATGCGACCGTGATATGCCCTGGAAAATCAGCTCTCCCAGGCCGCCGGCGCCCACGTAGGCAGCAATTGCTCCGATACCGACAATCATTACCGTTGCCGTTCTGATGCCGGCCATGATCACCGGGCGGGCCAGCGGTATCTTGATCTTGGTCAGGACCCGCCATTCTGTCATTCCCATCCCTACCGCCGATTCTACCACCGCCGGGCTGATCTCTTTGATCCCCGTATAGGTGTTACGCACAATTGGCAGAAGGCTGTAGAGAATTAAGGCCACCACTCCCGTTGTAAAGCCGATGCCGAAGAATGGCACCATGAAGGCCAGCATGGCCATGCTCGGGATGGTCATCATGATCTGGCAGATGGTCAGCACAGTTGCCGCCAGGCTCGATTTATAGCTGATGATTACTCCTAATATCACTGATACCACTACCGCTATTGATATCGATACAATGATCAACCATAAATGCTCTAACAACAAGTCCCAGATTAAATCACTACGACGGCCAATGTAGGTCACCGTCCGCGATATCAGCCCGGGACGATCCTGCCCTACCGCCATAAACATGTCACCAGTGAAAACCTTCGAAAAGTACAGATAGATATTTATCCCCTGTGACATTCGCCAAAATCACCTTCCTCGCTTTTTTGGATTCACTCGCTATAAGTCTAACCCTGGATGTGGTTTTGCTAATTCAGTTTGCTGTTTAAGCAATAGCAGTTCTTTTGATTACAACTATAGATTTTTATTGCGAAGCTGCTTTGAATAACCTTCAATTAAATTATTTCATATTCAGACAAGAGAAACAAATAATGAATTGAACAGCATATCAGCAAAATATTTAAAATTATGCAGTTTATCCAAGCTGAGCCGGCCTGACTGGTAGTAATGCCTGCTCAGGCCGCCCAATCAATGCTGATACGATTATTTGGCCCGCTAAAACCTCAGGCCAGGCCTCAACCAAATCAATATGCTTACTTGACAACCTTAACTATGCCAATCAGGCCGTGGCCCAGGCCCTGCCCATCCTGCAGGTTCATCTCCAGGCTCCGCAGGGCATAGCCGAGCTGGGCTTCTATCAGGTCGGCCCTGATATCGCCGTAAAGCCCCTTGCTGCCTTCAAGGGTCTGGCGCATAACCCTGTAAGCCTTCTCAAGCGGTTTGACCTCCGTTGGAGGAGGGTAGGGCAGCAGCTCTTCATCGCTGTCGTAATGCTCCATCAGAACCATGGTGTAGTCAACCAGGGCATTCCAGGAGTCCGCCAGGGTCTGCAGGGCATCATTTTGCCAGTTAAAGGTCCTGCGCGGCCTGTAGTTTACCTTCAGATCAGGGAAGTAGGTCCTTAAACCCCGCTCAAAGAGGGATGAAACCATCAGGCGCAGGGGCTGAGGGTTGCCATTATAGGTGCCCGTTTCAATATGGCGCCCGACAAAGAGCGACCGGTCGAAAAACCGCTCAACTTTCAGCTCTACCCCGGCCTTGCCGGCAGCGCTCTTCAGCACTTTCTCCACTTCCGGGGGAGACATAAGCCGCAGTGGGAATGAAGAGATTTCTACATTATCCCGGTCTTCCTCGGTGTAAAGATAGTTGATCAGGTAGTCTATATAGGGCTGCTCTTCAGGCTCATGAGTCCAGATATCCTGCCATTCGTAGGAGTAGCGCCCGATAAAATCGCAGAGAATGATGCTGCCGTTGTGGGCATGTTTAGCAATATCAACAAACAGCCTTTCCAGCTCTTGATCGTTGCAGTGGGAAAGGGTGCCGTAGGAAGTAAAATACAGATCGTAGGGCTGCTCCCCTTCTTCCAGCGGCAGGCCCTCGGAAAAATTGCCCTTGCAAAAATCTACATGGTCGTAATCGCCAAAAAGGTTCCGCGCCTCTTTGAGCAGGGCTACGTTCAGGTCAATGCCCTTGTACTGCTCGACCATCTCCTGTTCAATCAGGCGGTTGTCGAACTCGGATAGCTTCGTGGTTCCGGCCATTTTGCTCAGCAGGTCGTAACCATCGCCTGTCCCGCAGCCAAGGTCGTAAAAACGCAGCCCTTCACCGTTATTATTAGCTTTCTCCTCCACCAGCCTTTCGAGGTGCGGGCGCAGGTAGAAAGCGGTTATAAAATCTTCGAACTGAATGCGAACATGGTCGTATTTACAGCGCAGGTCTTTTACCTGCTCGCTGTATCTTCCATGCTGAATGGCTTCCAGGTAAGCTTTATCAGCTTCCATTTTTATTTAGTTCCCTCCTGTTATTTTACTTATAATTCTTTACTTTAAAAGCTTTTCCGCTTCGCGGATGGCGGCAAAGGCATCTTTGCCGTAGCTGTCGGCGCCTATTTCCCGGGCAAAGTCCTCGGAAGTTGGCGCTCCGCCGATGATCACCTTAACCTTGTCGCGGAGGCCCTTGCTTTCAAGTTCTTTCACCACCTCACCCATGTTCGACATGGTGGTGTTTAAGAGGGCAGAGAGACCAACCAGGCCGGCCCCTTCTTCTTCCACTGCTTCAACAATCCTTTTTGCGGGCACGTCTATACCGAGGTCAACTACGGTAAAACCTGCCCCTTTAAGCATGATGCTGACCAGGTTTTTGCCTATATCGTGCAGGTCCTTTTCCACGGTGGCCATAATTACCTTGCCTTTGCCACCCGCGGTTCCTTCTTTAACCAGGTGCGGCTCCATTATTTCCATTCCTGCCTCTACCGCTTCAGCGGCAGTCAGCATATCGGGGATAAAGTATTCCCCGGTCTCGTATTTTTCTCCAACCAGTTCCATGCCGCGGCTCAAACCGTTAAGCAGAATATCGTTGGTTTCAATTCCACTGTCAAGGGCTTCCCGGACCAGCTCAGCCACTCCCGGCTCGCCGGCCATGCCCTCTTCAATGCCTTCGTCATCTTTATTGCGGCGCCCCTGCAGGACGCTGTCCACAATTTTTTCAATCAGCTCGTTACTCATTATTTATCCTCCTTATAGGGGTTAAGGCGCGGCAGCAGCCCCGGGATTTCGCTGAATATTTTCCGGCATTGTTCTTCAGCTAGATGCTGCGGTTCTGCCGCTTCCAGGGCTTTAAGCTTCTCGTGAACCTTAAGCAGGGTCTGGTCCTGGTCTTCACTTTCCCCTTCGAAGGGGAAGCCACCAAAGATTTCGCCGCGGCGCAGCATGCCGCGGGCGTAGCGGGCATACATCCTGTAGGGGCTGTGCATTACCTCTTCAACTATTTTTTTGGTGCGCTCAACGCTTTCTTCACTGACCCCGCTTTCGCGATAGAGAAACTTGACCATCCCGATTTTATGGTTATCCAGGACAGCCTGTTCGGGGCAGAAGGTCTGGGTTTTATCAAGCAGGCCAAATGCATAGTGAACCAGCCCCGGGGCAGCAAAGGGCACCGCCGAATAGGTGTACATTTTTTCTATGGCTGCCTGGATGCCGGGCACTTTTGCATCGCCCACGCCTGCGGTGGAGTAGCAGGGCACCTTGTAGTAACGGGCCATCTGGGCGCAGTCCATGTTGTAGTGGCAGAATTCCGGCACGCCGTACATGTCGTGCAGGTCATCCATGCGCGCCCTTACCGGGACAGCGCCGTAAATGACGGGCGCCCCGGGATTGGCAAGCTGGTTAATGGTAATCCCGGCCAGCGCTTCAGCATTGACCTGGGCCACCATGCCGATTTCATCGATCGGCGCGGTAGAACCGCCCTGCGGCGAGGTTGATATAACCACCGGCAGACCCAGCTTGGCAATGGCGATCAGCTTTTCTGCCGTTTCAGCCACAATCTGCAGCGGGCTTTTAATAACGCTGGTGATAAATGATACGATTGGGTTTTTAACCAGCTCTTCCCGGCCGCCGGCGATGATTTCTGCCATTTTAACCACGTTTTCAAGCTGCCCGTAATCTGCAACACCGCTTACCACGGGCTTGGTTATATTGTTCAGGGCAGCAAAAAAGACATTAACATCCTTGTTGCCGGTTGTGATATCTTCATCCTGCACGTTTACATTACGGATAAAAAAGTCGAGGTTCTCCAGCTGTTCAGCCAGGTGGGCTGAGCGGACCAGGTAGTCGAGATTTCCCCGCTTGCGGGTCATCACCGGAAATACAACTTCGCGGTTATCTTCTTTTGAAACAAAGGTTTCCGGTTTTACTTCCAGCCAGTAATTTGTTTCCGAACCGCTTCCGAAATGAACTCTCTTGCCTTCTGCATCGAGAACAACTTGATTTTCGGGGTTGCGCGCCCCCAGGGTCACTTTCGAGGGAGCAGTGGAAAGGGCACCTTTAACTACCTTTTCCGGGATACTGACCCACCAGGCATCATGCTCCCCTTCCCTGGTTTTCTTTGCCGTGGCTCCTGCTTCTTCCAGCAGGTTGACACTTTCTTCGTGGTAGCAAAGCACCCCGGGTTTTTCCAGCAAATCAAGGGAAGCCCTGTCGATCATTTTAATCTCTTCCCTGCTCAGGCGCTCATAGGGTTTATTAACTGTTATTCCTCTCTCGCTCAATCGATCAGCCCGGTAATCATACCAGGCTGCTCACCTCCTTAGAATTGAATATAAAAAAACCCGTATCGAATCGTTCAGGCCGAACCTGATTGTGATTACCCTACGGGATTTAAATTTCAAACATTTCTGCTATTCCGGCCCGCTTACCGGAGGCAACCTCCCTTCGGTATTGCAGAAAAGCGTTAATTAATCAGTTCTAATAATCAGTTCTAATAAATAATTATGTCATATTGTCTGTAATTTTTCAAAGGGTGAAGAGGGCAGGATTATTAAGTTTAATGGCTTATTTGAGAGGACTTAGCGTTTAATTGGGTTAGTACCCAGTAGGTTGATGTAAGCCCCTTCTATGCATAGTAGAACCCGTAATTCTTTAAAATGGGATATTTTACCTTGTGGTATAATAAGGATTAATGTGCCGGCTCTGGCTTGGGATAAAGGAAATGGGGTAAATACAAGCAGTATAAGGAATATGGGGAATCTAAGGATTTTAATGAATTTAAGGAGTATAACGGGAAGCGTCGATGAAACCAATTGCGGAACTACTGGCCATCAGGCTGACAGAAAACAGGGACTTAAAAAAACCGCTGGAAAGGCATAGAGTGGGGCTGCTGGAGAGCTGGATCAGTATGGCAGGCAATGTTTTTCTGACCCTGCTTAAAGCTGTCTTCGGCATCCTGACTAACAGCATCACCTTAATGGCAGATGCCGCACACAGCGCCTCAGATATTTTCTCGTCCCTCATGGTCCTGGTCGGCTTTACCCTGGCCCGGAGAAAGCCGGACCGCGAACACCCTCACGGGCATGGCAGGACAGAATACCTGGCAGGATTGGCCGTTGCGGTTATGCTGATCGGCGCAGGAATCGCTTTTTTCTATACTGCTTATACCAGGCTGGTAAGCGGTGCAGCGGTTAATCCCAGCCTTGCGGCAATTATAGCAGTGGTTATTGCGCTGCTCTGCAAGGAATTTCTATACTATTTTTCAGCAAAGCTTGGCAGGCTGATCAAATCTGATGCCTTAATCGCCGATGCCTGGCATCATCGTACAGACTCTCTATCCTCGGTGCTGGTTTTGATCGCCCTCGGTGGAAGTTATTTCGGTTTGCCTGTCATCGATGCTTACCTGGGCTTTGTAGTATCCCTGTTTATCGTCTATGCAGGGGTATCTATCGCCCGCAACTCCTGCAGCAGGCTGCTGGGGGCTGCTCCTGACCAGGAACTCTGTGACGGGGTTGCTTCCTGTGCCAGGGAGATAGAAGGAGTAATTGATGCCCACGACCTTGAAATCCATGACTACGGTTCCTGGAAAGTGGTCACCCTGCATATCGGGGTCAGCGGCTCGCTAAGTTTAGATGAAGCGCACATCATCGCCCACCGGGTTGAAGACCATATCAGCAGCTGCTTTTATTGCGATACGGTTGTGCACCTGGATCCGCGATAAGGTTGCCTGCAAACCATAATTTTCCCTGGCTGCCCTGTAAACCAACAAACCAGAATTCGATGAAGATGGAAAAACAATTATAAGATGCTGCTCACGGCAGCAAAGACTTAAATTTTTCAGCCGCCTCCGCCGAAACCAATATTTTGAACGACGCCGTCTTCAACCAGCACCGGTACCTTATCGGCGTTATATTCCTCCATCGCCTTTTTGCGGGCCTCCTGGTCATACTTAACATCGTATTTCTTGTATTCCAGGCCCTTGCGATCGAGAACTTCAAGCTGCTTTTCACAGTAAGGGCAGCCTTCCTTCACGTAAATCTCGCGCATCCTATCACCCCATCATTAATATTTTTAATACCCGTCCCTGGCAATATTATAAAGTCTGCACTTCCCAATATCAAGCGTAAAGCGTAGCAAGGGGACGGGGTACTTGCTACGGTAAGGCAAAAAGTCTCACACCTTCTCTTCAATTATAAAGGTAACCAACTATTGATTTGACAACAAAGCTGTGATTCAATTATTGGGGGGGTGTTTATGTGCCAAGAACTGCTAGAAAGAAAAGTAATAGCAATGTTTACCATATTGTCCTGAGAGGTATTAATCGACAGGTTATCTTTAATGACGATGAAGATAGAAAAAGGTTTATATTTACTCTCAAGCGCTATAAAGATAAAAGTGAATACAAAATATTTGCTTACTGTATTATGAGCAACCATGTCCATCTTTTACTGAAAGCTGGCAAAGAACCGCTCGAAACAATAATCAGGAGAATAGCGGGCAGTTTTGTCTACTGGTATAACTCCAAATATGAACGTATTGGAAATCTATTTCAGGATCGCTTTAAAAGTGAGCCTGTTGAAGATGACAACTACATGCTTACAGTTATGAGATATATACACCAAAACCCTCTAAAAGCGGGTATGGTAGAAAACATAGAGGATTACTATTGGAGCAGCTACAACGACTATCAGAGCGATAATGGAATATCAGATACAGATTTTATTCTTAGTATTTTTAGTAAAAATATAAAAACAGCCATCGCTCAATTCAATACCTTTAACCAGAAAGATAATAAAGACCAGTGCATTGATATAAAAGAACCAAAAAGAAAGTTAACAGATGAACAACTAATTGAGATGATTATTAATAATTTCAACATCCAACCAGCGATGATAAAAGAAAAATGCAAGGCTGAAATGTCATTATTACTGAGAAATATACTGTTAGTTGAAGGTGTCTCAACAAGGCAGCTGTCAAGAGTCACGGGAATATCAAAAGGGGTGATTTGGAGATTATAACCTTTTCTGAAGAAAAGTGTAGCAAGTACCCCGTCCCCTTGCTGCGCGGCAGGGAGGCAGGCGTCCCCTGCTTGACTTTGGGCGGGGGCTTGATTATAATTCAGCCAGAACAGCCTTTAGATTTACCGGGAAAAACGGTCACGGGGGAAGTCGCTTTCCCGTGATTTTTTGCTTACAGGGAGGTTAAATGGATGCGCATAGCACTGGCCCAGCTAAACCCTACCATCGGGGCGCTGGAAAAAAATGCAGAAAAAGTGGAAACCTATTATCGCAAGGCCTTAGAAGACGGGGCAGAACTGGTGGTCTTTACAGAGCTGAGCTTAAGCGGCTACCCTCCAAAAGATCTGCTGCTTTACGACAGTTTCCTGCAGCGGGAAAGGGAGCTGATTACAGGAAAACTGATGCCATTGACCGGAGACGGCAACCCTCCCCTGCTGATCGGCGCTGCACACCGCCAGGATGGAAAACTGTATAACGGTGCGCTGCTTTTGGAAAATGGCCAGGTTAAAGCCGTCCACTTGAAGACGCTGCTGCCCAATTTTGACGTTTTTGATGAAGAAAGATACTTTACCCGCTGCAGTAACAGGCAGGTAGAGATGGTGGGCGACCTGGCGGTGGGAATCACGATCTGCGAAGATATCTGGAACGATGAAGACTTTTTCCCCGAGCAGCTCTACGATCTGGATCCGAACAAGATATTGTTTGGGCAGGGAGCAAAACTGCTGCTTAACCTTTCTGCTTCGCCGTACCACCTGGGCAAGCATAAACTGCGTGAAGATATGCTCTCTTTCCTGGCAAAAAAATACCGGGGCGCTATCATCTACCTGAACCAGGTGGGCGGGAATGATGAGCTCGTCTTTGACGGATCAAGCCTGGTTTACAATAACCGCGGGGAACTGATTTACAGGGCCGCTGCCTTCGGGGAAGAGCTGTTTTTCATTGAAACTGAAGATCTTTTCCGGCCGGCAGATAATATTGTCCCTCCGGGCACAGATGATATCAATACTGTACGGGAAGTTTTAACCCTGGGGTTGAAAGACTATGTCAGAAAAACCGGTTTTAAAAAAGTTATCCTGGGCATCAGCGGAGGGGCAGATTCGGCGGTAGTTGCCGCACTGGCAGCAGAAGCGCTTGGAGCAGAAAATGTCCTGGGCGTAATGATGCCTTCAAGATATTCTTCCAGCCACAGCATAGAAGATGCCGAAGCGCTGGCGAAAAACTTAGGGTTTGAAGTAAGGATGCACCGGATCGGGGAGCCCTTTGATGCCTTCATCAAAATCCTTAACGAAGGCGGTAAACCGCTGCAGGATTTAGCCGAAGAAAACCTGCAGGCCAGGATCCGCGGTAATATCATTATGCACATATCGAACCGCGAAGGCTACCTGGCCCTGGCCACGGGCAACAAGTCAGAGCTGGCAGTCGGTTACAGCACCCTTTACGGCGACATGGCCGGCGGCCTGGCTGTAATCGCCGACCTGCCCAAAATGATGGTTTATGAGCTGGCCAATAATATAAATGAAGTAAGCGGCAGGGAGGTTATACCGGCCAGGACCATAACCAAGCCTCCTTCGGCCGAACTGCGCCCGGACCAGAAGGATGAAGACTCCCTGCCGCCATACCATATCTTAGATCCAATACTTCACCACTACATTGAAGAAAACCTGGCTGCAGCTGATATCGTGGACAGGGGTTTTGATCAGGATACCGTGGACAAGGTAATTCAGATGGTGGACAGGAGCGAATTCAAGAGGCGCCAGGCAGCCCCCGGGCTGCGCATCACCACCCGTTCATTCGGCGCCGGGCGGCGCATGCCCATCGCCCGCGGCTACGACCTGTAGGGTGTGGTGTTGACTGCCATTACCCGTGTGACGGAACC
>SLQM01000133.1 GCA_007131435.1 Syntrophomonadaceae bacterium | reverse complement strand
GGTCGTGCAGATGGTTCTTTACTACGCCCCTATCGGTGTTTTCGGCCTCATAGCCTGGACTGTTGGCAACTACGGCATTGCCGTGCTTCAACCATTTGCCGGATTAATCGCCGTCGTATACCTGGTAGCGATTATCCATGTAACTGTAATATACAGCCTGTTCCTGCGTGGTTTTGCCAAGATCAATCCACTGCGTTTCTTGGCCCGCATTAAAGAAGCCCCGTTCTTTGCTTTTGTAACCTGCAGCAGTGCAGGCACACTGCCCGTGTCAATGAAAGTTTCACAGGAAGTTGGGATATCCAAGACGACGGCAGGGTTTGTGCTGCCCGTCGGGGCCACGGTCAACATGGACGGGACAGCCATCTACCAGGCAGTTGCAGCGGTATTTATTGCCAATGCTTTCGGTATTAGCCTTGGGATAGGCGAGCAGGTGATAATTGTAGTCACAGCCCTGCTGGCTTCTATCGGAACCGCAGGGGTTCCAGGGGCAGGCATGATCATGCTGATGACCGTGTTGACTGCTATCGGACTGCCACTTGAAGGTGTAGCCCTGATTGCCGGTGTGGACCGTATCCTGGACATGGCCCGCACCACGGTTAACGTTCTTGACGATATTGTTGCCGCTGCCCTGGTCGGAGCCACCGAAGGTGAAACCTTTGACCCCGAGCTTTACAGTTCAGGAAATGCTCCTTCAGCGCAATAATACCAGTAAGCGTACCACCGAGTATGATTTAAGTGCCCCATCGCTTTCAAGCAGCGATGGGGCACTTAACTTGATTGGGAATTTAACTTTGATATATCTAAACACAGGCATCTAACTGGGAATCACATTATCCATCAGGGCTGTATCATGAATATGTGTATAACAAAAATTAGGTTCTGATAGGTTGTCCCTGATTGGGCTTATATCAACACCTCTCTTAATCAGGTTTATAAATATACCGGCTCCTGTAATATCGCCGGCCAGGCGGCATCCAACGAGTTTATTATCCTTAACCCAGAGCTTGCGCAGCGATCCATTTCTGTGAAGCCTGATCTCTTCGCCTTCCATCAGGCCTGCAGCAATTACAGGTACATCCAGGTGTTTCATGCTGTTCATGTTTTCAGAGCCGTCATATACCAGGCCATAGCCCAATATATTTAGTCCTGCCAGGTTTCCCTGGGTAATTGCATTGGGGTAGTTCGCATGGCTATAACGCTCACCTGTAAGGCGATCAAAAGTTTCAGTAATATCTCCCGCAGCATATATATTAGGCATATTGGTGCAGAGGTATTGATCAACGAAAACTCCCCAATCAGTTTCGATTCCTGAGCCGCTTAAAAATTCAATGTTTGGCTTGAGTCCCGTGGCGGCAACCAGCAGGTCTGCTGTAAGTTCTTTTCCTGATTTCATCTGAACCGCCCTGGCAGCATTGTCACCGGGGAAGGCAACAGCATCGGCATCGTCACCCCGGAGTATTTTAACCTCGCGGTCTTCCAGGATACACTGCACAAAAGTGGATGTTTCAGGGTCAAGCATTGAGCGCATCACCCTGGATCTTACCAGCATTGTTACATCAAGTTCCATTTTTTTAAGCATCAGGGCTACTTCAACTCCGATAAAACCAGCCCCGACTATCAAGGCGCTACTAACTTCGCCGCTGCGAACCTTTGCCAGCAATTCATCTCCGGCCTTCAGGGACTTGAAATTGTGAATGCCTTTTTTATCAGATCCCTCGACCGGGGTATAAAGCCTGCTTCCGGCTGCAATAACAAGGTAATCATATGTCAGCTTTTCTCCGCTTTCCAGCTCTATCTCGTTCATATCCGGACTGACAGATACGACATGGCATCCCTGGCGGTAATCAATATTATTCAGTTCAGGAAAGTCTTGGCCTCTCCAGTAGTGTAAAGCTTCGCCGGTTAAAAAATATTGGACCATTGCCGGAGGTGAATAGGGAGGATAAGGCTCACTGGATAACATTATTATCTCATGCTTCTTATCTTCTTCCCTTAGGGTTTCCGCTGCCTTTACACCAGCCGGCCCTGCGCCTATTATAATAGTTTTCATCATGGCCTCCTTTGCCCGTTATTGGCTACATGGCCTGAATAATTGTTTATTCGGGCATTGGAATTTTATCTGCTTCCACTGCCGGAAGGCCAAGCCCCTGGCGCTTTTGCTCAATATGCCTGCGGATAAGGACAGCGGCTTTTTCTGGATCGGGCTCAACGGCAAACTTGGCGCCTACCACATCATCAAGGCCTTTCGCCAGCAGGTTAACCACGTTGGGGCTGCCAAAAATTGCCGGCTGAACTCCCAGGACGGTATAAATGCCGGAAGCAACCACATAAGCGCCAATGGAAACAGCTTTCTCTGAATACCACTCAGGGGCGGCGCCGGCCAGGGGCAGTTTGTCTATATCAGTTCCCAGGAAATTGGCAAGAGCTGCAGCCAGTACCAGGATCCGCGTATTATCAACACAGGATCCCATATGCAGAACAGGTGGAATGCCAAGCGCTTTACATACAGCTTTTAGGCCTTCCCCGGCCTGTTCGGCAGCCGCTGGCATCATTAAACCGGCTTTGCCATTGGAAACAGCGCTGCAGCCGGTCACAACCACCAGGATATCATTTTCAATCAAACGCCTGGTCAGTGTAGTGTGCCCGTAGTCATGCTTAATTTTCGGGTTGTTGCAGCCCACAACCCCGGCAGCGCCCCTGATGCTGCCTGCTTTTATGGCATCTACCAGCGGCTCAGGGCTTCCGCCAAGGGCACTGACAATTGCCTCGACAGAAAACCCGGCCATCATTTCTACCGGGCTGTCGGGAATCAGCACTCTGCCAGGGACACGATTGGCATAATTGTCGACGCCCAGCTTAACAATCTCCTTGCCTATTTCAACTCCACGCTGCGGGTCAAAGCTGATATGAGTGGCACCCGTAAATTTGGCTTTGTCGAAAGTAGAAATTACAGTTGTGTGGAAACATTTCGCTGTTTCAACCACGGAAGGCATAATACACTGGTAATCAACAACCATGGCATCAAGCGCGCCAGTCATAATCGCCAGTTCCTGCATCAGGTGGTTGCCGGCCATCGGAATGCCAAGTCTCATCTGCAATTCATTACCGGTACAGCAAAGCCCGACCAGGTTAATGCCTTTTGCTCCCAGGCTTTCAGCCTGCTTTTGAAGTTCGGGATCGCGGGCTGCCTGCACTATAACATCTGACAGCATGGGATTATGACCGTGCAGGGCAATATTCACCATATCCGGTTTCAATACACCGAGATTTACTTTTGAGGTTAAAGGTTTTGGTATCCCAAACAAAATATCTGATACCTCGGTAGCAATCATAGAACCTCCCCAACCATCAGAAAGACTGGTGCGCAGGGCATGCAGAAGAATATTAACATAATCATTATCTACACCCATGTGGGTGCGGTGCAGCACCTCGACATTTTCCCTGTCTATTCCTCTTGGTATTATTCCTAACTTTGCCCACAGCTTTTGCCGTTCCCCGGGAAGTCTTTTTACGAAAGTCAGCTCTTCTTTACGGGTGCCAAAATCCTCCATCATTTCCCAGGCAAGTTCTTTTGCCAGTTCCTGCACCTGTTTATTATTTGTATCAATCCCATATTCCGAAGCAAGTGCTTTCAACTTATCCTCACTATTTACAGCGTAAGACTCTGTATCTCCTGAACCTACATGATAAAGTGCCTCAAGAATATCACGACCGTGATCAGAATGAGCTGCAGCGCCGGCAGCGATAGTTCGGGCCAGGTTACGGGCCACTATTATATCGGCATCGGCACCACAAACACCTTTTTGTGGGCCATCACCAAATGGATCAATTCTGCAGGGCCCCATGCTGCAGTTGCGACAGCTCAGCCCCAGGGAGCAATAACCGCACTGCGGTTCCTGCCTGGTCAGGCGATCCCATACAGTCTCAATATTATCCACGCTGGCACGGTGCAGCATTTTTTGGGCATCCAGGGCAATACTTAAATTTTTCTCATGAGCAGACATTACAAATCCTCCTCAAAATAAGATAATAAAAAGAGCACCTGGCAGCTATTTTTTAGCAAGCTTTGAAGCGCTTTTTCCCCAACTGCGCCAGGCTTCCAGGTGATCCGGTAAATGCAAAGGCTCTTTTGAAACCGCCGTATCAATTTCGGAGACAATACGGGCCAGTTTTGATGATGCTTTTTGTGCCAGTTCATTAATATCCCCGAACAGCAGGGCGCTAACTTTACAGACTTCAACGCAGGCCGGTTCCAGGCCATCCTGCTGCCTTGCCACACAGTGATCACACTTTAAGGCCACAACCCTTTTTCTTATCGCTTCGATGGAATTGTAGTAGCGGATTACATCAAAGGGGCAAACCATGGCACACATGGCACAGTTTATGCATTTATCGCCATCGATCAGGACTATTTCATTATCTTCAGTTCTTTTTATAGCGGATGTGGGGCAAACGGCCATACATGGAGCGGGATTACAATGCCGGCACTTGTTGGGAAAAGATGAATTCAGGTAGATTCCAGGGCCAACGAAAATCCGGGGTTTAGGTTTGGGGCTTTCAAATACTGCCTGGTAAAGGTTCTTGCTTTGCGAGTGCTCAACAGCACAGGCAACTTCACACTGTTTACAGCCAACACATCGATCTGGTTGTACAAAAACCGTTTTCATAAATCTACCTCCTTATCGCTCTTTACAAGCTTTCCATAATTGACAACACTCTTGCTGCCCCGGAATCTAAGGCGGTAATTAAAACGGTTGGATCGATTGAGAAGTATAACTACTTCTGTGATCGCCTGGTTAAAAAATATCAGAATTGTCTGTCCAAGTCAAGGCAAATCAGGTGATATATTTACATTCATGGCTTAATAAACCAGTTCAGCTGACTGGTGGCAATAAGCAAATAAGTTGTGAGCAGTTTTCATTTTTTCGAACGCCCATACTTTTAGTATTCCATGGTTTTTATGCTATAATTCATAAACATAGGAGCAGGAAACTGACTACCTGATGATTAAGAAATTATAATGATAATGAAAGCCTTATTAATTGGAGGTTTAAATAATGCAATACAGGAAATTTGGCAGCCTTGATTTAGAAGTATCAGCACTCGGTTTCGGCGCTATGCGCTTGCCTGTTAAGGATGGCGAAATAGATGAACCAGAAGCGACCAGGATGATTCGCTATGCAGTTGATCATGGAGTTAACTTCGTTGATACTGCCTATGTCTATCATAACGGCACCAGCGAAGGCTTTGTCGGCAGGGCTCTAAAAGACGGGTACCGGGAAAAAGTTAAGTTAACAACAAAGCTGCCCAGCTGGGATGTAAAGAGCAAGGCTGACTTTGACCGCTTCCTGGACGAACAGCTGCGCCGTCTTGATACGGACTACCTTGATTTCTACCTGCTCCATTCAATGGGCAAAAAGAGGTGGACAGAACTTCGTGATTTGGGAATTCTTGATTGGGCTGAAGAAGCCATGGCAAAAGGGCTTTTTCGTCACCTGGGGTTTTCTTTCCATGATGATGCCGAAGCGTTTAAACAGATTATCGATGACTATAACTGGGCCATGTGCCTGGTGCAGTACAACTACATGGATGTTGATAACCAGGCGGGCAGGGAAGGTGTGCAGTATGCCGCAGATAAAGGGGTTGCCGTGGCGGTTATGGAGCCGCTGCTGGGTGGGAACCTGGCATCGAGGGCTGAAGCTGTCCAGGCAGTATGGGATAAAGCGGCCAAAAAGAGAACACCCGTGGAGTGGGCCCTGCACTGGCTCTGGAGCCAGCCGGAAGTATCAACCGTTCTTAGCGGTATGACCACCATGGAGCAGGTAAAACAGAATGTTGCTTACGCAGCTGCTGCAAAAGTAGAAATGCTCAATCCTGAGGAGCTTGCGCTTTTTGATGAAGCGCGGGCTATACATGAAGCGCTGACCGCCATTCCCTGCACTGAATGCGGTTACTGCAAGCCATGCCCGAGCGGGGTGGATATAACTGAGAATATCAGCCTCTATAACGATGCCGTTAAGTATGAAATGCTTGAAACCTGCCGCAAAAGATACAGGTTTTGGGAAAACGCATATAAAACAAATCCAATGTTCGGGGAAAAGATCCAGGCTGCAAACTGCACCGCCTGCGGCGAATGTGAAGAAAAATGCCCGCAGTCAATCCCGATCAGCAGGTGGATGGAAATCATAGATGATGTAATGGGTAAGGGAAAGCCGGTTGTAAAAAAGCTTGATCAGCAATAACCCTGGGCCGCTAAAAGGTTATCACTGCATTGTATGTGGGAAGTGCAAAAAAGGTTAAAATAGCTGAAACCCCTTACAGTTAAGGGGTTTCAGGTGTTTAAAAACATTTTCATATTGTTTGCCGGCCGACTTATGCAAGATCAAAGCGGTCTGCGTTCATTACCTTATTCCAGGCGCTGACAAAATCGTGCACAAATTTCTCGCCGGCATCGTCGCCCGCGTAAACTTCGGCGAGGGCCCTCAGCTCAGAATTTGACCCGAAAATCAGGTCAACGCGGGTGCCGGTCCATTTCAGCTCTCCTGTTTTGCGATCTCGCCCTTCGAATAACTCACCATCTTCATCTTTT
>SLQM01000043.1 GCA_007131435.1 Syntrophomonadaceae bacterium | reverse complement strand
GATCCCTGGCGGATAGGAGTTCGCCATCCCCGGGAGGATAAAATTATTGCTGTTTTTCCCCTAAGTGGCAGGGCAGTTGTAACTTCTGGAGATTACCAGAGGTTTTTTACTGAAGACGGAGTCAATTACCATCATTTGCTTGATCCGAATACGGGGTATCCTGCCAGACAGCTTATTTCTGTTACAATTGTTGCAGAAACAGTCATGGAAGCAGATGCCCTGTCAACAGTAATCTTCATATTGGGACCTGAAAAAGGGATGCCCCTGCTGGAGAGCCTTCCGGGGATTGAGGGGCTTCTCATTACCCCTGAACTTGATATTCTGCTTTCCAGCGGATTAGAAGATCTGGTAGAATTAAATGATTAAAATGTATTTTAAGCACCGAAAGGATGAATATGCAGCATAGTGGATTTAATTTAAGGAATCGCCTAAACTATTTAACTTACCTGGCTGTACTGGTTACCTTCGCAGTGGTTATTCATACCGTGGAGGCAGCCCTGCCCTTACCGATGCCGGTTCCCGGGGTCAGGCTTGGTTTGGCCAATATTATAACAATATTAGCACTTATTCTATTTGGCCTGCGCAGCGCCCTGCTAGTTACAATTTTAAGATCGGTGCTGGGCAGCTTATTTATCGGTGGCCTGTTTGGTTTTGGTTTCTGGTTGAGCATCTCTGCGGGTATAGTAAGCTGCCTGGCCATGGGCCTGGTTCTAATTTTACAGCGAAGAGGTTTTGTAAGTTTAATCTCTGTAAGCGTTACAGGAGCTGCAGTTCATAACCTGACTCAACTAACCGCGGCCAGCCTGATAATCTCGAACTTTGATTTGCTTATAGGATATTATCCCCTGCTTCTACTTTTATCTGTACCAACCGGTATTTTCACCGGTATTTCAGCATATTACCTTGAAGGTGTTACCGGTAGAATGTTAAGCAGGGCTGGAAGGGAGCCGGGTCGATGAGATTTTATCTTGCCTCGGCTTCACCCAGGAGAGCAGAACTGCTTAAGCAGGTGGGGATAGATCATGAGGTCATCATACCCGATGTTGAAGAAAAGATTGACCAGGATTTGCCTCCGGGCCAATTGGCTGTTTTGCTGGCCTCACTAAAGGCCCGGGCTGTAGCTGATCGGCTAAATAAAGGGCTTGTACTGGCTGCTGACACACTGGTTATTCATAATAATAAAGCAATTGGCAAACCCAGGGACAGGGCAGAAGCAAGGGAGATGCTCCAATTATTAAGTGGCGATCATCATCTTGTTATAACAGGATTATGCATAATTAACCTGGATGAAGGGAGGGAAGCGAGCTCGTTTTCAGAGACTAAAGTTTGGATGAAGAAACTGGCTGCCGAAACGATAGATTGTTACGTCGAAAGTGATGAACCGCTTGATAAGGCTGGGGCTTATGGAATCCAGGGCAGGGCAGCGCTCTTCATCGAAAAAATAGAAGGATGCTATTTTAATGTGGTCGGTTTGCCGCTTAGTTTGCTTGATGATCTGCTGAAACAGACACACTATAAATTGTAACAGGATAGAAAGGAAGACGATCATGAATAGCGATAATGTAATGATCAGGGATATGCCTGCCGAAGAGCGGCCGAGGGAAAAGTTGCAGATGCTGGGCGCAGGGGCCCTTTCAAATGCGGAACTTTTAGCGATATTACTGCGCGTTGGCAGTAAAAATGAGTCTGCAGTCCAGGTTGCAACAAGAGTGCTTGCCCGGGGTGGGGGTTTGAGAAATCTGCCTGACCAATCACTTGAAGATTTACAGAAGAACAAGGGGATAGGCCCGGATAAAGCAGTTACCATAAAAGCTGCCCTCGAGCTGGGCAGCCGGCTTGCAACAACCCCAAGAGAAGATTCAGGAATTATTACTAACCCAAAGCAGGCGGCAGATCTTTTTATGGAAGATTTGCGCTACAAGAAGAAAGAGTTTTTTAAAATTTTACTGCTCAACACAAAAAACCGCATCATATCGAAAGAAGAAATATCGGTGGGTAGTTTAAATGCATCCATAGTACATCCCAGGGAGATATTTTCGATCCCGCTGAAAAAAAGTGCGGCTTCGGTTATTCTGTTCCATAACCATCCCAGCGGTGATCCATCACCAAGCCAGGAAGATTTAGAGGTTACAAGGAGGCTCGTTGATGCCGGAAATATTCTTGGTATAACAGTAAGGGATCATATTATTATCGGTGACGGCTGTTTTTTTAGTTTCAGGGAGAAAGGGTTGTTGTGAAATCAGAATTTGTGAATCTAAAGATAATGGCATATTCTGTTTATATAGGCTGAGGCAGTGTTTAGCATATTCGCAGGTAATGTTACAATTCTGAGTTTAATGTGTTATTATGCATTTAAAAACAAGGTTGACAGAAAAATGGTTGCACTAATCAAGTATTGATAGGTGCGAATAATATGTTTGGCCTGCAGGGAGAAAAAATGTCTTTAGAAGAAGCTGTAATTAATGATATTCTGAGCAGGGTTCAGAAGCCAGCCCGCTACCAGGGGAATGAATGGAATTCTTGCCTGAAAGACCATTCTTCTGTTTCTACGAAAATGGTTTTCGCCTTCCCCGACCTGTATGAAGTAGGAATGTCCAACCAGGGGCTGAAGATTCTTTATCACAGTGTTAACCTGCACGATGGTTTGTTGATGGAGAGGGTTTTTGCCCCGGCTTCCGACATGGAAAACCATTTGCGTGAGCACAAATTGCCCCTTTATGCCCTTGAAAGCAGAAAGCCTTTATCAACTTTCGATGTTGTCGGGTTTTCACTGCAATACGAACTCAGCTATACCAATGTCCTCAACATGCTTGATCTCGCCGGTATTCCACTGCGCAGTGAAAATCGCAGTATGAGCTGTCCCCTTGTTATCGGGGGAGGCCCATGTGCATATAATCCCGAACCGCTGGCCCCTTTTTTTGATCTCTTTATTCTTGGCGAAGCTGAAGAAATTCTGCCAGAACTGCTGTTAGAAGTAGGCAGGTTAAAAAAAGTTGTTTCCTCCAGGAGGGATTTACTCCTTCATCTTTCAAACTATGAAGGTGTTTATGTTCCTTCCTTTTATCAACCGCTCTATGAACAGGGAATCCTCAAGGCAATTAAGAAACTTGAACCGCAGGCTCCTGATGTTGTTAAAAAGCGCCTAGTTACCCGGCTTGATGATGCGCCTTACCCGGTTTCACCGGTAGTGCCTTATATACAGGCGGTCCACGACAGGGCAGTTATTGAACTGTTCAGGGGTTGCGCCAGGGGCTGCCGCTTTTGCCAGGCCGGATATATATTCCGGCCGGTGCGCAAAAGAAGCATGGGTAATATACTTAAGCTGTCAGAATCTCTTATCAAGAACACCGGTTATGATGAAATATCACTATCTTCTCTCAGCAGCACCGATTATCCATCCATAGGTGAGTTGATAAGAGAGATGGATGAAATATTGACCCCGGGCAGGGTGAAGTGCAGCCTTCCCTCGCTGCGCCTTGATTCTTACGCTGTTGAGCTGGCAGAAAAGCTTCATCACGGAAAACGCAGCAGCCTTACCTTTGCCCCTGAAGCAGCAACAGAAAGGCTGAGGAGAGTTATCAGAAAAAATATTAGTGAAGAAGAAATATTTTCAGCCCTCAAAGATGCTGTTGATGCCGGTTGGCAAGGCTTTAAACTATACTTCATGATTGGCCTGCCAACTGAGACAGATCAAGACGTTTTAGCTATAGTAAACCTCTGTCGTAAAATCAGGCAGGATTTAAAAAACCGCGCTAAGTCCGGTCTTATGCTATCTGTTTCCGCTTCAACATTTATTCCCAAGGCTCATACCCCTTTTCAGTGGGAACCGCAGCTTGAACTGCCGCTGGTTAAAGATCGACAGGAAATGCTGCGCAGCGGCTTTAAGAACCTGCGCGGCACTGATTTCAGTTGGCACGATCCCGGGGCAAGCCACCTGGAAGCTGTATTTGCCAGGGGAGACAGGAGACTGGCCTTAGCGCTTGAAAGAGCGGTGCGATTAGGTTGCCGTTTCGACGGATGGTCAGAGCATTTTTCTTTTCAGCGTTGGCATGAAGCTTTTGATCAAGCAAACCTGAAAATGGAAGATTACGCTTACAGGAAGTTTGATTATCATGATTGTTTGCCCTGGGACCACCTGCACTGCGGGATAGAAAAGGATATTTTTATTGAAGAACATTTGAAAGCCATCGCTGCATGCCAGGAAGAGGAGAATAGTTGATGAGCAGAATTCGTTTCACCTTTACAAGGGAAGTCGCGCTGGCCTATCTTTCTCACCTGGATATGCTGCGACTCTTCCTCCGGGCCCTGCGCAGAAGTGGGTTGCCGCTTGAATACAGCAGGGGTTATAACCCTCACCCGCGCTTTACACTTGCCCTTCCCCTGCCGCTTGGAGTTACAGCAGGAGAGGAAATTGGTGAAGTTTTCTTTAGCGAGAAAGTAGAGGCCGGGTTTTTTATAGAAGAACTTACATCCCAGCTGCCAGGTGGTATAAAGCTTACGGGCGCTTTTTCGGTGGGCGCGGAAGGACCATATATTGCTGCCCTGGTCAGGGCTGCCCTATACCGGGCTAAACTAAAAAGTATTTCTACGGTTCATGGCAACGCCAGGCTGGTTAAAGAATCACTGGAAAAAATGTTATTAAAAGAGGAAATAATCATGAATCGTACAAATAAAAAGAAAAAGATTGTTTCAACCAATGTCCGGCCTTTTATCAAAGAGGCGAAAATGTTTTATGAACAAGATAAAAACCTGGAATTAATGCTTGAACTTGAAGCGGGCAGCCAGGGAGGTATATCGCCCGTGTTTTTTCTGGAGCAGCTTCAAAAAGAGGCGCCCTCTGAAATCCCGGGAGTGCATGACTGGCATATTCACAGGGAGAAAATAATATTTGTTGATAATCCCCTGCCAGCGTTTGATTGAGAGGATGTGAAATTGAATGGATAAAAAAATAATAGTGAATTGTGATAACAGGGCAACCAGGGTAGCCCTGCTGGAGAGTGGAAAACTGGTTGAACTTGATATAGAAAGGCCGCTTCAGCACAGGGTAGTGGGAAACCTCTACAAGGGCACCGTTGCCAACGTACTGCCCGGTATGCAGGCTGCTTTTGTTGATATAGGCTTAGAAAAGAATGCATTTCTGTATGTAGACGATATTTTTACTGACTGGGACGATGAAAGCCCACAACCGGCACGTGGCCCGATAGAAAAACTGCTCAGGGTTGGGGAAGATATAATGGTGCAGGTAATCAAGGAACCCTATGGCAGTAAAGGTGCAAGGGTAACCGGCCAGATTACCATACCGGGGCGTTACCTTGTTTTGGTTCCCGGCGCTGACTATATTGGTGTATCAAGAAGAATTGAGAGCCAGGCTGAGCGCGACCGTCTGAGACGTGAAGTTGAAATAATGAAACCTCCTGACCTGGGCCTGATTGTCAGGACAGTGGCCGAAGGGGTAGAAACAAGTGTAATGGAACAGGACCTGCAATTCCTGGTCCAGCTCTGGAACCGTATCTCTACCAGGTTTCAGCAGAAGGAGTCCCCGGCAATTCTATACCAGGATTTATCCCTTACCTGTCGCATAGCAAGGGACCTGTTTGTTGAAGAGTTCAGCAGTTTTTTAATTGACAATGAGCATGAATATGATAAAGTGCGTGAAATAGTTGATTACATTTCTCCCCACTTAAAATCAAAGGTTAAATTTTACCGCGAAAAGGAACCGATTTTCGAGCGCTACGGTGTGGATGTTGAACTTGAGAAAGCGCTGGCCCGCCAGGTTTGGTTGAAAAGCGGCGGTTATTTAGTTTTTGATGAAGCGGAAGCTTTAACCGTGGTAGATGTGAACACGGGGCGCTATATAGGCCGGCGCAACCTGGCAGATACCATTTTGAAAACCAACCTTGAAGCTGCCGAAGAGATTGCCCGCCAGGTTCGCCTGCGCGACATAGGCGGGATAATTATTATCGATTTTATCGATATGAGTATTGAGGATCACAGGCAGAAGGTTATAGATAAACTTAATGCATCCATCAGGAATGACCGCACTAAAACCTATGTCCTGGGGTTAACCAACCTGGGCCTGGTCGAGATGACCAGGAAAAAAGTGCGCCAGGACCTGTCCGAATACCTGCAGCAGCCCTGTCCTTACTGTGGCGGTTCTGGCCGGGTCTTAACGCCGCTTGTAGCCAGCACAAGTATTGAAAGTGACCTGAAAAGGAAAATTAAAGAAGAAACAAGTAAGGCAGTGCTTGTAGAAATGCACCATGAAGTGGCAGCCATTATTATCGGCAGCGGGGGAACCAACCTGAAAAAGTTGGAGGATGAAATGAACAAGCATATTTTCATCAGGGGAATAGAAGATATTCATATCGAGAAGTATCGTATTGTAGCCAGGGGCAGCTACAAAGAGATCCAATCCCTGGCTTTGCCGGTCAAAATTGGCCAGGTGTTGGAGCTGGCAATCGAGGAGCCGCATTCAACTAACCCCAGTCACGGAATTGCCCGTATCCAGGGTTTTGTAATTGATGTGGAAGATGCCGGTGAAAAAGTCGGCAGGGTGGTAAAAGTGGAGATCCAGGATGTCAACAGAACCTTTGCCAGGGCAGTGCCGGTGAAGTAAAAGCACAGGCCATTTTATTGCAGGGTATATAGATATAACATAAAGAAAGG
>SLQM01000051.1 GCA_007131435.1 Syntrophomonadaceae bacterium | reverse complement strand
GGTGCACAGGTTATTTATATTTAATATGGATTCAGGCTGTTTCAAGCATCACACCTCTTTCATCAGTCAATAAATATTAATTCAGTTCAATTCGCTTATTCAGGTAGCGATATGATATATCAACCAACAGGTTTACAAATACAAAGATCAGGGCAAATATTAAAACTATCCCCTGGACCAGGGGAAAATCGCGGGCCCTGATAGCGTCAATTGCCAGGCGTCCCATGCCATTTACTGCAAATACAGTTTCAGCCAGGACAGTGCCTGATAATAACATACCCATTTCAATCCCGATAACGGTGACAACCGGAATGAGGGCGTTTTTTAGGGCATGCTTGTAAATCACAAACCTTTCCTTTACACCTTTAGCCCTTGCCGTGCGAATATAATCCTGGTTAATAACATCAAGCATGCTGGAACGGGTCATCCGGGCGATGATTGCCGCCCCTGCGGTTCCCAGGGTTATAACGGGTAAAATAGCCTGCTGCCAGGTGCCCCACCCGGAGGGAGGCAGTAGAGCCAGGTCGATGGAAAAATACTTGATTAACATTAACCCCAGCCAGAAATTGGGCATGGAGAAACTGAAAAGGGCGGCAACCATGATAAAAGAATCGACCAGGCTGTACCTGCGAACTGCTGAAATAACCCCGGCTACCAGGCCAAAGACAACGCTGAGAAACATACTGTAGATGGCGAGCCTGATAGTAATACCGATCCTTGGCGCTATTTCATCAACAACGGCCCTGCTGCTGCGCACCGATTGCCCCAGGTCACCCTGCAGCAGGTTGCTCATGTAGCGACCATATTGGACATGCAGAGGATCATTTAAACCGAGCCTTTCCCTGATCGCTTCAACCTGGGCATGGGGCGCTGCTTCACCGGCCATGATCCTCGCTGGATCCCCTGGAATCAGGTGCATGAGGGAGAAAACCAGCATTGTAACCCCGATTACTACAGGTATGGTCTGTAAAAGCCTGCGTACTATAAACTGGAGCAAGTGGGAAACACTCCTTTTCTAAACCTTCGTCTTAGGATCGAAAGCATCTCGTAAACCATCGCCAAAGAGGTTAAAGGCTAAAACAATTGTAACAATTGCCAGCCCGGGAAACAGGGCAACATGCGGATGATCGAACATATAACTGCGCCCCTGGCTGAGCATTGCACCCCATTCAGGGGTGGGAGGCTGGGCTCCCAGCCCGAGGAAAGAAAGGCCGCTGGCAATAAGGATGGCGATAGCAATCCTGATCGTAGCCTGAACAATAATCGGCGAAATAATGTTGGGCAGAATATGCAAAAAGATGATCCGGGAATCGCTTGCCCCCAGGGCCCTGACAGCATCAATATATTCCAGCTTGCTGACTGCCATGGTTGATCCCCTGACGATCCGGGCAAAGCCGGGAACAGAAAAAACTCCTACCGCCAAAATAACATTATTAATACTGCCGCCAAGTACGCTAACCAGGGCAATGGCCAGAAGGATACCGGGAAAAGCAAGCAGGATATCAATAAAGCGCATGATGACAATATCGAGATATTTTCCGTAATAACCGGAAAAAATACCGAGAGGGACTCCCACCAGCATACCGACAAAGACAGATAAAAATCCTATATAAAGGGTAATAGACATCCCGTGGATGATACGGGTGAATACATCTCGTCCATTGTGGTCGGTTCCAAACCAGTGCTCGGAAGAAGGCGGTAACAGCTTAAGAGAATAATCCACCCGTACCGGGTCATATACGGTAAAAAACGGACCGATGATGGCAATGACAATAAAGAACAAGATCAGGTAACCGCCAATGATGGCAGCCCGGTTTTTTTTCAGGCGCTTGTAGATAATTCGCCAACCGGACACACTACTGGTAGCCTGCGGAGATTCAACAGGCAAGCCATTGGATAAGTCACTCATCGATTCTTCCTACCTCGCTTTTTTGTACAAACCCATATAAGAAGGCTTTCTCTTTTAACTTTTATAGGGGCTTTTTGGTAATTTGCAATTTACTATATGTATAGTATAATAAAAATCACTTAATATTTATAGTCTATCTATCGTTACCTGCACTTTGGGTAGCGATAAATTTTAAGACTATACTTATTACAGTAAAGAATATATTTAAATGAGGGGGAAGTCAAATCATGAAGTTAAAAAGTTTTATCCTGTTTATGCTTTGCCTGCTTCTGATTCCGGCGCTTCTGGTAGCCTGCGGACCAGCAGACGTTGATGAAGATCCGGCAGCACCGGATGACGAAGTAACAGAACCGGCAGCGGATCAGGACCTGATCATTGCAACGCTATCGGATGCTGTATCGCTTGACCCGCATGGCTCAAACGATGTCCCGTCAGCAAAGGTTTGCTACAACATCTACGAATCGCTGGTCGTTTTTGACGAGAACAGCGAGCTGCAGCCACTGCTGGCAACAAGCTGGGAAGCAGTTGATGACCTGACCTGGGAATTCACCCTGCGCGAGGGTGTCCTTTTCCACGACGGTTCAGAACTAACTGCAGAAGCGGTAAAAGCTTCTTTTGATCGCCTGCTTGACCCGGACATTGCTTCACCGCGCCTTTTCCTCTTCTCCATGCTGGAAGAGGTTATTGTAGTAGACGATTACACAGTTCAGTTTGTTACCCAGTTTCCATTTGCTCCTCTGCCTGCCCACCTGGCCCACAGCGGTGGCGCCATCATCAGCCTCAATGCCATTGAAGCTGACTACGAGGAAATGGCTGCAGGCAATGAGCCCGGAAGTTATCTTTCCCAGAACCCGGTTGGAACCGGCTTCTTTATATTTGAAAGCTGGGAACCCGGCAACCAGTTGAAAATGGTCCGCTTCGATGACTACTGGGGTGAAAACGCCAAGCTTGACAGCGTAACATTCAGGGTAGTTCCCGAAAGTTTAACCCGCCTTTCCGAGCTGGAAACCGGTTTTGCCCACATCGCCGATCCGGTTGAGCCGAGCGATATCAGCCGTGTTGAGAATATGGACAACGCTTTCATGGAGATAACCTCGGTAACTGTTATGGCTTATATTGGCTATAACTGTGACAAAGCACCTTTTGATGATGTGCGTGTCCGCCAGGCTATTTCAATGGCAATTAACAAGGAAGATATTATTGCCGGTGCCTATGAAGGAACTGCCATTCCGGCAGAAGGTCCTATCGCACCAGGTGTATTCGGACATGACCCAACCATCAGCGGGCTGCCCTATGATAAAGGCATGGCAGCCGAACTGCTGGCCGAAGCTGGTTATGCAGATGGATTCTCAACCACAATTTGGACAAACGACAACCCGGTCCGTATCATGATAGCCGAGTATGTCCAGTCTGAATTAAGAGATTTAAACATTGAAGTTGATGTAGAAGTTATCGAGTGGGGAGCTTACCTTGAAGGTACAGCAGCCGGCGATCATGAAATGTTTATCCTCGGCTGGTCAACACCGACTCTCGATGCTGACTATGCTGTTTATGCTCTCTTCCATTCAGACAACGTAGGAGACCCCGGAAACCGTGCATTCTACAGAAGTGCAGTAGCTGACGAGCTTCTCGACAGGGGCCGCCAGGAACCTGATCCGGACACACGTCTTGCAATTTACAGTGAGCTGCAGGAAATCCTGATTGAGGATGCTCCCATGCTTTACCTTGTATATAACGAGAACCTGGCCGGAGTGAACAATAACGTTAAAAACTTTGGCGTAACACCTGCCAGCATGTTCTTACTGCAGGATGTATATATTGAACAATAAAAGTTCAGATTACCAAGCCTGATTTAAAAAGCCGCCTGTAAGGGCGGCTTTTTCTTATTTCAGGTGCGCCAGCGGGAGGTTAGGGCAAATGATATTAAGATCACCAAAACTGCTAAGCTTACTCCAACCAGGTCAAAAGCAACATCGATGATGCTGCTGTAACGCTGGTCGACAAAGCCCTGGTGAAATTCATCCAAAAAGGCCAGGGCGGTTCCAGCCAGGAAGGCAAAGAACAGGGACCGCCAGGGCGATTTGACATACTGGCTGATTAAAATAAAGAGCACCAGGGTAATAATAAAGAAGTAAATAACATGGGCTGTTTTACGCAGCAGGAATTCGATAATCACCGGGTTTTGCCTGGCATAGGCATAAAAGTCACCCGAGAGGGTTCTTGCAGGTTCCAGCTGCTCTGGCAAATTTGCAACTATCCTGTAAATAAAAAGGGTAATGTTCAGGTCAAACCTTTGCAGCATCATATTGATCTGCCCCAAAACCGGCAGCACTCTCAGGCCCGGTATAGAAGAAAGATAGTAAAGGCTAAGCAGAACGATGATTACCGCTGTCCAGGCATTCCTTTTGCGCCTTTTTATTTTATCCCGTTTCATAATATGGGCACCACCTTTAAAACAGAGACTATAAAATTTTGTTTAACTTGCTGCTGACAGCAAAGGCCGGTAAAACAAACCGGCCTTTGCACACTATTAAACAAAAGAGCTGTTAAGAGTAGAGTTTCTCTATATCGTCGGCATAGCTGTCAATTACCACCCTGCGCTTTAATTTCATCGTCTGGGTTAGCATTTTATTTTCTATTGTAAAATCTTCATCTAAAAACAGGTATTTCTCCGGTATTTCATAGCGTCCGAATGTTTTATTCAGGTGACTTTTTATCACGCCGGTCAGCATCTCCTTAAACTTCTCATTACGTAGTAATTCACCGGGGTCAGCTGAAACACCTTCACGTGCCGCCCAGCGCGCAGCCACCTCGAAATCGGGTAAAACAAGGCAGATGTTGTAGGGTTTGCCATCCCCGTAAACCATGGCGTTTGCCACTTCCGGGATCAGTTTAATTTCCTCTTCTATAACAGCAGGAAAGACATACTTTCCATTGCTTAACTTGTACTGCTCCTTGATCCTGCCTGTTATCCAGAGAAAACCGTCATCGTCAAAACGTCCCCGGTCGCCGGTCCGGAAACCCCCGTCGGGCATCAGGACTGCTGCTGTTTCCTCCGGCTTATTATGGTAGCCTTTCATTATATTCGGACCATAGACGATAATTTCTCCGTCATCGGCCCCTTCTTCCGATATGGATTGGTCAATTACAACTTTCTGTCCTTCAAGCACTTTACCAACGCTGCCGATTCGCCAATCTTCCGGACTGTTCATGGTTACAGCCGGGGCAGTTTCTGTTAAGCCGTAGCAGTCATAAGTGGGGATTCCAATATCATAAAAGAATTCGGCTATTTCTTTATTCATGGCAGCGCTTGCTGTCAGGGCGCCCGTTACCCTTCCACCCATGGCGTCCCTGATTTTTGTAAATACAAGTTTATCAAGCAGCTTGTGCTTAAAATTAACCGCGCCGCTCGATTGCCCTTTTTCAGCCAGTTCACGCTTTTCTTTTGCCGCGGCGCAGGCGGCATCAAATAATTTCTTCTTCAGCCCGCCGGCATCTTCCATCTTCAGCTGGATGCCGTCGTAGATTTTATTGAATACCCGTGGCACAGATATCAGGTAGGTGGGTTTGACTATTTTCAGGTCTTCGGCCAGGGTTGTGACATCGCGCATAAACCCGAGCGAGCCGCCAAACTGGATCCAGTTGTTTAACTCTCCACTCAAGGCATAAGAATGGGCCCAGGGCAGCATTGAGATGCCGACCTGGTTCTGGTCCAGTTCGGGGTAAAGCCTGTAACCGGCACGTGAGCAGTAGGTGAGGTTGCCATGGGTAAGCAGCACCCCTTTCGGCTCAGCGGTCGTTCCCGAAGTATAGATCAGCACTGCAATATCATCATGGCCAGGAATTGCCGGCTCTACAGGATTCTCTTCACCCATTTTCTCCAGGGCGGCCAGGCTGTTTTCTTCATCACTTTCCATGACATAAATATTTTCCAGGGTTGGAATATCTGCAGGGAAATTTTTAACCTGCTCATATATCTCAGGAGTTGATACAAGAAGAAATTTAACGGCGCTGTCCCTGATAATATATTTCCAGGTTTGCAAAAGCTCTTTTTCATACATCGGGATATAGCGCCCTTTAAGGCCGTATGCTGCATAGGCCAGGACAGCCCATTCAGGTCGATTTGGAGATATAATGCCAACGGCATCTCCCTCACCAATTCCCATTTTGGCCAGGCCGCCGCGGGCATTGGCAATCCTTTTGCCAATTTCTCCGTACGTTACAGGGTTTAGACCTCCCTGCCCGTCATGAACCCAAAACAATACATTTCCGCTATACTTCTTTTCGCTTTCATTCCACCATTCAACCAGGTTATCAGGTTTTTCGTAAGTCCACATGTTTTTATCCTATCCCCTTTTTGTCTGCTTCCCGATCTAGCAACGCTACTTATCTCATTATTATGGCAAGTGCTACCGGTAAGCCTGATAATAAAAGTATAATTCGTTAACTTTTCTATTAATCCTGCCAAAAATAAAACATGCATGGTATATTGTTAATTTTGGTTGACATATTAACCATTTTTCAGTTTTTTACCATAGGAAGAAAAATGCTGCTTCCATCTAAATATCACTGTAAAGGCACTGGCAGTTGTTGGTACAGAGCAGTATAATTGAAGTAACACTTTTAAAGAAGGTGCATACCCTTGATAAAAAAAATGATTGAAACAGAAAATGCTGTCGGGAGAGTAATCTGCCACGATATTACCAAGATTGAAAAGGGTGAATTTAAGGGGGCGCTTTTTAAAAAAGGACACCGTATTCGTCCTGGGGATGT
>SLQM01000177.1 GCA_007131435.1 Syntrophomonadaceae bacterium | reverse complement strand
TATTAAGGTAATAAAACCTTCCATAGCGGTTACCCTCCCCGGGCCTTACTCCTGGTCTTGATGGCCGCTTTCCTGGCTGCCTTCTGCACCCAGCTTGCTGATGTTTGAACGCATATCTGTATCGGCCATTACATTTTTCATCTGGTAGTAGTCCATTACGCCGAGATTGCCTTCGCGTAAAGCCTGGGCCATTGCCTTGGGGACTTCGGCTTCGGCTTCGGTTACCTTGGCACGCATTTCCTGCACAGAAGCGATCATTTCCTGTTCTTTCGCAACAGCCATCGCCCTGCGCTCTTCAGCTTTAGCCTGGGCAATTCGCTTATCTGCTTCGGCCTGGTCGGTCTGCAGCTGGGCCCCTATGTTCTTGCCAACGTCTACATCGGCAACATCAATTGACAAAATCTCATAGGCAGTTCCAGAGTCAAGCCCTTTATTAAGAACAGTGTTCGAAATTCTGTCAGGGTTTTCAAGAACAACTTTATGATTATCGGACGAACCTATCGTGGTTACAATACCTTCCCCAACCCTGGCTATTATGGTCTCTTCACCGGCCCCGCCCACCAGGCGGTCAATATTAGCCCTGACAGTTACCTTGGCCCGGGCTTTTACTTCAATTCCGTCCTTTGCCACGGCGGCAACAACGGGCGTTTCAATAACCTTTGGGTTTACGCTCATCTGTACTGCCTGCAAAACATCGCGCCCGGCCAGGTCAATGGCGGCGGCTCTTTCAAATTGCAGCGGTATCTCTGCCCGCTGGGCGGCAATCAGGGCATTAACAACCCTGTCCACGTTGCCCCCGGCTAAAAAGTGCCCTTCCAGCTTGTTAACATTCAAGTCAAGCCCGGCCTTTGTTGCTTTAATCAGGGGATTGACAATCTTAGCCGGAACGACCCTTCTTAAGCGCATACCAATTAAAGCAAATATACCTACGGGAACCCTTGCCGCAAGGGCAGATATCCACAGGCCCAGCGGGATAAAACTAAATATTACGGCAATAACAATTATAATTAACGCAACAAATAATAATGGGATAATAATCTCTTCCATGTAAAACCCTCCTACTTATTTAATTATTCTTGGGTCGCACAATTACCCTTACACCTTCTACCCGGTCAACAATCAGCTCTTCGCCGGCGGGAATATAAGAGCCTTCACTGACTACATCAATGCGCACTCCGTCAATTGATGCTGCACCGGATGGCCGAAGGGCGGTGATAGCCACTCCCTCTTTGCCGGCTAATTCCTTTTGGTCGCGCGGGGCAACATAACCCAGTTCCGCTTTTTCTTCCTCCGAGAGAATAATGTGCCGCAGAGCACCCCTTTTTGTGAAGTAACGGAAAGCAAAAACTGAAAAAACTATTGCCAGGACCAATGCTATCGACAACATAACCATTCCGGTACGGACAGATACAGCGGCCAGGATAATTGACGCTAAGGTGGAGATCAGTCCGCCAACGCCAAAAACTCCAAAGCCAGGCATAAATGCTTCAACCAGCATTAAGGCAATGCCAAATACAAATAGAATTAGCACCCAGTATTCTGCCATGCCGGCAGCTATATTACCTCCAAAATAGAGAGCAAATGCAGCAAGGCTGACCAAACCGGCAGCTCCGAAACCGGCAGAAATTACTTCCAGTATTAAGCCGCCAATACCGACCATCAGTAAAAGAGTTCCTACGAAGGGGTTTGTGGTCCAGCTAACCAGCGTATCCGTCACCCTTGGTTCAATCTCGTTCCATTCTGCCCCTGGATGACCGATAGCCTCTAATAGCTCGTTTTGGTTAGCTACAGTTCCTTCACTGTAACCAACCTCCAGCGCTTCTGCTGCAGTAAGGGTTAATAAAACGCCTTCCTCTACCAGGCCTTCAATGGCAATGTCACTGCGAACCATGGCAGAAGCAACCTGTGGGTCTCTACCCTGGCGCTCGGCCATGGAAGCCATTTTTTTCTCCCAGGCAGAAAGTTCTTTCTCATCAACTGCACCCACTCCAAGATAGCGGGGTTCAGCTGCCCCGATTGTGCTTCCCGGCACCATGTATATCTCGTCAGCAGCAAGCGCAAGGTATGCCCCGGCAGAAATAGCGCTCGGGCGGACGAATGCATATACGGGCCCATCGTAATCATCAATTAAACCTCTGATCGCTTCTGCAGAAATGATGAAGCCGCCAGGCGTGTCCAACTCAAGTACAACCGCCAGGGCATTTATTCTTTCGGCTTCGTCAAAGGCATACTGGACATAAGTTTTTGTTCCGGGATCTATAGTCCCATCGATTTTGATTACAGCAACTGCCTGGTTGTTAGCGCTAAGCTGACCAGCCGCCAGGGAGATAATAATGCCTGTCAACAGGCAGGTTGCCCAGAAAAAAAACCTGATTGTTTTTAACAAGGGGAGCTGCTCCTTAGATAAAAGCCCAGCCAAAAAGGCTGGGCTTTTACTTTAATTTTTCTTCAACTATTTGGCGGACCAGGCTGCCATCGGCTTTACCTTTGACCCTGGGCATCAGGAAAGACATGACCCTGCCCATTTCTTTCATGCCCTCAGCGCCTGTTTCATTAATAGCTTCCCTGACCAGTTCCTCCAGTTCTCCTGCAGATAACTGTTCAGGCAGGTAAGTACTTAGTATTTCTATCTCTTGTTCTAAATCTTTTACCAGGTTTTCTCTGCCTGATTTCCTGTAATCTCCAAGAGACTCTTTTCTTTTCTTTACTTCACGCGTCAGTATTTCTAGCTCTTCCTCAGCAGTTAACGGGGCTTGTTTTGCAATTACCGCATTCTGGAGCTCTGCCCTTACCATGCGGAGCACTGATAGCCGGAATTTTTCCTGAGCTTTCATGGCAACCTTCTGATCGTCAAAAAGTTTGTCTGCCAGGGTTTTACCAGTCATAAAACTCACCCCCTGCATATTTAGCGGCGCCTTTTACGTGCTGCCTCAGCTTTTTTCTTCCGCTTCACACTTGGCTTTTCGTAATGCTCACGGCGCCTGGCTTCAGAAAGGACACCGGCACGGGCACATTGTTTTTTAAACCTCTTTAAAGCTTTATCCAGGGTTTCATTTTTTCCTATTTTAACTTCTGCCATAATTCTTCCCCCCTCTCCTTAAAACCACTGCCCGGGGAATTAATATCCAGATAACCAAAAGATTAAACACCCCTGCCCTTGGCGATGGTTTGTAACAAAGGTCTTCCTCCCAGGAGGTGGAGGTGAAGGTGAAAAACTATCTGGCCGGCATCAGCGCCGCAATTGATGACCAGTCGAAAGCCCTTGTCATCAATTTTGAGTTTTTTAGCCACTTCATTGGCTACCGAGTGCAGGTGCCCAATCATGGCTTCATCCTCTTTTTCAATATCCAGCAAAGTTGGGATATGTTTACGAGGGACTACCAGAATATGAACGGGAGCGGCCGGGTTGATATCTTTAAAAGCTACAACCGTCTCATCTTCATAAACTATATCTGCATCAAGCTCCCGGTTTATAATCTTGCAAAAAATACAATCTGCAGACATTTTCATTCCTCCTGACCGGTATTATAACACAGCCTTGAATAGCAATCAAAAAGAGAACTGCAATAACTTTATTTCGCGATTTAGCGCTGCTATACCTTTTTATTACAAGATTTTTTTACTCCCTCCAGGCTATAGGCTATAATCAAGGCAAGAGCTTTTTACATGCTTAAGGTAATGAAAAGATTGTTCAAACTGAATTATAGAAGGTAAAGGTGCTGCTTGATGGAAATAACAATTGATGAAGCAATCCAGTGCGCAGATATTATTTATATAGATGTTCGCTCCGCTGCCGAATACAGGGAAGCTTCTATTCCCGGGGCAATAAACATTCCCCTCTTTAATGAACAGGAGCACCGGGAACTGGGATCCATCTACCGCGCGGCCGGTGAAAGCGAAGCACGCCTGAGAGCTATAGAAATTGCGGCACCAAAACTTCCCTCCCTGGTTGATGAAATCAGGTCAGTTTGCGGAGCTAAAACCCCGCTTCTCTACTGCTACAGGGGGGGACTGAGAAGCTTAAGCCTTTACCAGATTTTAAACCTGGCAGGCATACCCTGCCTGCGGCTTAAAAAAGGATATAAAGCTTTTCGGAAATATGTTAACCGGAGAATGTCGCTATACGAAATAGGCCAGCATCTTTTTGTTTTAAACGGCCTCACCGGGGTTGGCAAAACGGCCCTGATAGCAATGCTGAAAGAAAAAGGTTTACCCTCAATTGATTTGGAAGATCTATCCAGGCATCGCGGTTCAGTCTTTGGAACAATCGGCATTAAAGAAAACCGTTCACAAAAAGATTTTGATGCCCTCCTGCTTGAGCAACTGGATCATTATAAGAGCATCGGCTGCCCTTACCTGGTCGTAGAAGGTGAGGGCAAAAGAATCGGCAATATATATTTACCTGAATTTTTAACCCGGGCCATGGAAAATGGTTGCCATATTCTATTATCTGCATCCCTTGAGAGAAGAGTCAGGCGCATCCTGGAAACCTATCTGCCAGCTCAAATCCAGCCAGAATTAAAACTTCAGCTAATCAGTTCAGTGTCCCAGCTTAAAAACCGCCTCGGCGCCAGGAAAACAGGTGAACTGGTTGCGATGATCAATGAAGATAACTACCACTGTGCAGTAAAAATACTCTGTACTGATTATTATGATCAATTATACAGCGATTCAAGGCCGGATTGTTCTTCTTTTGCTTATACAGTAGATGCCGAACACCTGGAAATTGCCGCTGGTAAAGTAATTGCCATAATAAAAGGGGAATTTGAAAATAGGCCCAATCCATCCGGCACACCATGAATCAGTTGATAGAAGTTGCACTACAGGATGTTTAAAAGATATAATTTAGGGAAAACGAAAGGAGTAATGAATATAATGAACCCTCACGATGCAGCCCATGCCCTGGCGAAAGCGCTGCGAGAATCACCAGATTTTAAAGAGCTAAAAGAGGCCCAGGAGACTTTAAAAGCTGATTCATCTGCCAAGGAGATGCTTCTTGATTTCAGGCGGGAACAGTTTGAAGTTCAAAAACAACAGCTTTCCGGAATAGAAGTTGCAGAAGAGCAGAAGAGCAAGCTGGAAAAACTGTACGAGGTAATCAGCATGAACATGCTTGTGAAGCGTTTTCTGCAGGCTGAATACAGGGTAGCTGTTATTTTACAGGATGTTCACAAAATAATTGGTGAAGCAACAAGCGAAATAATCGACCCAGAACTGATCGATATCCCAGGTTATACAGACGAACCCGGTGATCTGGAAGCATGACCCCAGGCAGCAATAAAACTTACAAGGCGATCCTGCTAGATTTAGATGGCACCCTTTTGAACATCGATTTAGATAAGTTTATCCATGCTTATATAAACAAGTTAGCCAGCCGGTTCGATCATTATTTAACCAGGGAAGAATTTATACAACACCTTTTCGGGGCAACAACGGAAATGGTTGAAAACACCGATCCTGCCTTGAATAATGAGGCAGTATTTTACAAGGAATTCTGCCTGAGGACAGGGTTGAAGCACCTTGAGATCAAGCCTGTTATAGATGATTTTTACAGCAACGATTTTCCTGAGCTTAGCTGCTGGGGGAAAAAGCACCCCCCGGCCCAGGAAGTGGTAGAAAAGGCTAAGAATAAGGGTATAAATCTTGTCCTGGCCACCAACCCTATTTTCCCCGCTACTGCTGTTCTGCAGCGTCTTTCCTGGAGCGGGATAGCACAAAACAGTTTTAAACTGATTACAACAATGGAAAATATGCATTATTGCAAACCGAACAGGGAATATTACCTGGAAATCGCTGAAAAGATTGGCTTCCTGCCTGGTGACTGCCTGATGGCAGGCAATGATACCCATGAAGACCTAAGCGCCGCGGAAGCAGGGATGGAAACTTTTTTGGTTGAAGATTTCATTCTGCAGCGTGGCGATGAAATACCTGCCTGCAACTACCGGGGTAAGATGAATGACCTGTTAGAATTTATTAACAAACTTTAAACCGGTTTTAATTATCATAAAGGGCTGTTCCACATCTCAGGAACAGCCCTTCTTAATTGTTAAGGCCATACTGGCCTTACCTGGTTACGCTCAGCCGCCTGGCGCTTCTATTTCTTCCACTTCTTCTTCATCCTCTTCCACGGCCTCTCCTGTGTCTTCAGCTTCTTCGTCACATTCAGGGGGATACTTGTCGATATACTCAACCCAGGCTGCATCATAGAGGCTTAAATTCCTGTAACCAGCGTTATAAAGAGCCAGGAATGTTTGCGCACCGCGCACCGAAACGGCGCAGTAAATAATAATGTGATTGTCTGCAGTTATACCCTTTCCTTTATAATCTACCAGGATATGTTGAACTGTCTTATACCGCCCGTCAGGGAAATTATTAAAAAGGTATTCAACGTGAACAGAACCGGGAATGGTCCCGCTGTTAAACTCCTCAAGTGAACGGGTATCCAGTAGGATAACATCATCCCGGGGATTATTAAGCTGTTCCTCAATATCTTCGATTGTTGCAATATAGTTGGTGTTGATATCACCAGCAATGTAAGTCTTTTCCTCCACAACAGGAGGCTCTGTTGAAAGCTGCAGGCCGGCAGCTTTAAGGGCTTCCAAACCCCCGCTTACCACGTGGACGTTCTCGTGACCGTATACCTTCATGGTCCACCACAACCTGGCAGCCTCCATGTTATTGCTGTCATCATAAATCAATACAGTGGTTTGATTGTCTATGCCTGCCCTTCCCAAAACAG
>SLQM01000071.1 GCA_007131435.1 Syntrophomonadaceae bacterium | reverse complement strand
GTTCGAATCCCTCTCTCTCCGCCATATGCGCCCGTAGCTCAGTCCGGATAGAGTAACTGACTACGAATCAGGAGGTCGCAGGTTCAAATCCTGCCGGGCGCACCAGTGTATAAAACCGGGATTTTGTTCCCGGTTTTTTTATACCCTGCTGCAACTGTTTTTCAAGACATCTATTCTTCGCTTATTCTCTGTAACTAAGTGGTCTGTTTTGAATACCCCATTATATTAAATTCGCTCGAGTAAAAGATCTTTCTCCTGCCAGAGGGCATTGAGCCACTTAATAAAACGCTCACGGTATTCTTTATCATTATAGAAATCACCTTTTAGCTCGTCTGTTACCGGGATTGTTTCTACCACTACGGTAATTTCCTTTACCCTGCCGCTCAGGAAACCCCAGAAACTTCTGCGATTATTTTCGTATTTGATCGTAACGTTGAGAATGTCGGAAAGATAGTCACCCATTGAAGTAAGCACAAGGCCGGTACCGCCCGGCCGCGGATTAAGGAGGTTTTCGTATCTTGATTGTTTCTCTATCCTTTTCTTTTCAGTAAAACGTGTACCTTCCACAAAATTCATTACAGATACCGGTATTGTTTTATATTTCTCACAGGCTTTTCTGGTGGCTTCAATATCCTTGCCGGCAAGGTGGGGTTTCTTGGCGATCTCCGCCTTGGAATGTCTTTTCATGAAGGGGTAATCAAGCGCCCACCAGGCAATTCCGAGAACCGGAACCCAGATCAGCGATTGTTTAATGAAAAACCTGAGCATCGGCACCTTCCGGTTAAGCAGTTTCTGCAGCACTAAGATATCGCTCCAGGTCTGGTGGTTAGATATAACCAGGTAGTTCTTTTCCATGCTCAGGTTTTCAAGGCCCGAAACATGCCATTTAATATTTGCTGTCAGGGTCAGAATAAGCGAATTAACCGATATCCATACCGTAACGAGGAAGTTGAGAATTGCATTTACTATCTTTTTGGTATAAGTAGATGGTATAAACTTAAATAAAATTGCAATTAAAATCAGCGGTGAGGCGAAAAAAATTGTATTTACGATCATCAGCAATGCTGTAAGTGCCCCGTTAAGATCATAAAAGAATTCTCTTAAATTGTATCTTCGCTTTTTCCCATTTAGGGATCTTTCATTATCCATATTGATACGTCACCCCTGGCGGTATAAGCTGTTGCTTTATTAAATACTGTCAACGGAGGAATTATAGCAACTGGTTCCAGAAGTGTCAACCACTATGAGCTGAAAGTGAAGCCAGAAGTTGGATGTTTAGTGGGTCAGGCTTTGCAAAATAAAGGCAGAAAGCTTCAAGCAGCACCCTTTATCCTGTAGCTGTGATTAGTCATCTTCATGGTTGTCCACGTCATTGTTTTGCATTTTCTATTGTTTTGTGATAATATGTAAGTAGTGTAAAAAGTAGAAGAAGTTGGACATCCGTAAGCCTCCTGTGAATAATGGTAGCGCGAAAGATGCTTGATGCAATTCCGCTTTTTGGACAATATGTTTTAGGAGGCTATACAATGGAAGGTACAGTAAAATGGTTTAATGCAGACAAAGGTTACGGCTTTATAGAAAGAGAAGCTGGTGAAGATGTATTTGTTCACTTTTCTGCTATCCAGGGCGACGGGTTTAAAACATTGGATGAAGGTCAGAATGTTGAATTCGATGTTGTTGATGGAGATCGTGGCAAGCAGGCAGAAAATGTAGTTCGTGTCTAAAGCACAACACACATTTAAAACTGAAAGGCGCTTTCGGATTAGTCTGGAAGCGTTTTTTTTATTCTGAATCCAGGCTTAAATACTTGTATTTGGTTTTCAAAGAACTGCTTGCTAACTCGTTAAGGGTGAGTAGTTAATAAAAACAATGAATAATGGGAATATTGCTAATAGATGTCTTAGCACAATTGTTGATATTATGTAAACGCAAGATAGAAATAAAGAGACGGGTCAAGTGTTTAGAGTTACATATGGGTTGCGCCTCGCGCAAGCACCTCGCAGTAGGAGGCGCAACCGGTACGGCGATTTCTCAATTATTTATATTGTGAGAGGAGAATCTATTATGAAACTTAGTGCGCCTAAAGTTGTAGTTTTTTGGATTGCGGTTATACTGGCTGCCATTGGAGTCCTGTCATTTGTGGGTATCATTCCGATTGAGGCCTCTACTGGAATCTGGGCTCTGGTTATCGGTTTTGTGTTGCTGGCGTTGGGAAACCTTCTAAAAGATTTTTAGGATACTGTTATACAAGCTTATGAATTTGGTTTACAGTTTTTGATCACTCTTAACACAGCTATCATCAATCATAGAGAGGGGTTCCGCCAGGGTTAGGTAAAGAACCAGATCCCGGAGGCAAGTTTCCTCTCTATTTTTATGTTAGAGAGTTTGTTATAAAGCCAGTCGGAAAAACGGTTAACTCCTGGTTCGCGAATTTTCAATGACTTTTAAAAAGAAAGGAAAGGTGCGTTTTGAATGAATAAAATTGTATTAATTGAACCGCAGTCCAGGGAAGATCATGTTTACAAGCATGTCCGTATGCCTCGCCTGGGTTTGCCGATCCTGGGTACCCAGTTAAAAGAGGCCGGTTACGAGGTAAGCTTCTACCTGGGCACGGGAGATTCACTTCCCTGGCCCGAAATACTCGAGGCTGACCTGGTTGGTATATCAACTACAACAGCCACGTGCCGTGAAGCTTACCAGGTTGCCGGTTTGCTTAGATCAAATAATATTCCCGTTGTAATTGGTGGTATACATGCTTCATTTATGCCGGATGAAGCCCTGCAGTTTGCTGACTACCTGGTCAGGGGTGAGGCAGAATTAAGCTTTCTTCCTCTCGTTCAATCGATTGAATCCGGATTATCGCCAGACAACATCCCCGGGGTATCATACTGGAGCAACGGAAACATGGTTCACAATGATAGCCTTCAATTTAAGATAGATATGGACACGCTGCCTATTCCCGATCTTACTTTGCTAGATCGCTTTTCTTCAATGATAAGCACTCCTGTGATGACCTCACGGGGCTGCCCCTTTAACTGCTCATTTTGCTGCGTGACGGAAATGTTTGGACGACGCTATCGTCATCGCTCTACAGAGAGTGTCCTTGAAGAACTAAATCGCTACCAGGGAAAAAACATCTTTTTCTGTGATGACAATTTTACAGCTGATCCCAAACGAACAAAAGAACTTTTGAAGGGAATCATAGATCGGGGTATCAAGCTCAAGCGTTGGGGGGCCCAGGTGCGGGTTGATGCGGCAAATGACGATGAACTGCTTGATTTAATGCGCCGCTCTGGTTGTGGCATTGTTTATATCGGTTTTGAGTCAATAAATCCCGCTACGCTTGAGCGTTATAATAAACAGCAAACAGTTGAAGATATTGAGGAGGCAATCAAACGCTTCCATCATCACCGAATCAGGATTCACGGTATGTTTGTCTTTGGCGCAGATACCGATACAGTTGATACTATAAGGCAGACTGCTGATTTCGCCCTCAAAGCGAGGATTGACAGTGTCCAGTTTATGACCCTGACTCCCTTTCCGGGAACTCCCTTTTACAATCAGATGGAAAGCGAAAATAGAGTTCTGACCCGTGACTGGTCACTCTATGATGGCCATCATACGGTATTTCAGCCAGCCTTAATGTCAGCCGAAGAGCTGCAAACGGAAACCTTGTTTGCCCTGAAAAGATTTTATTCCCTGAAGAACATTTTAAAAAATGTATTTCTTACAGGGTGGGGTTCAGTTATTCACAGGACGATCGGGTGGGGACTGACAAGGCATTTTGAGCGCCGAAACCGCTGGTTTGACCGGTTATTGGAACATCAGCAGTTTGTCGCCAACTCTCAACCTGTCAGGCTCTTAGATAGCTTGCTGACATCCCCTGGCAGAGAAAAGTATCGGGCTGGCTCTACTATAGCTGATTTAAAGGTGTCTCTTACCGCGCAAGGTGGAGTGCTTTACCTGAAATTGCGCGGTTTGGCTGACAGTTTGCACCGCAAAGAACTTCACAGAGCTTTAAAGGGGGCTTTGCCCAGGCATTACAGCCAAATGGTAATCAACACGGAAGGGCTGCGCTTTGCCTCTAAAAATGCGGCAGCAGCTTTCGGGAATTACTTTGATAAGCTTGGATGCAGAATGCACCGCTTGCAAGTAATAACCACAGACGGGAGTGAAGCAAAGAGCATGTTAAGTTGGAACAGCGGTAATCGCTTTAAAATGCCGTGCTTTGAATTGTTGTTGAAAAGAAGTTGATCTATGAGCAGTGCCTGATAAACCTTTTGAAGATAATGCAGGTGAGGGGTAATACAGTGATTGCATATAATTATTTTCCGTTTGTTTAAATTTTGCTTTTTATTTTGCCGACTATCATGTTGGATAGTAAAGCTATGGTTTGGGAAAACAATAAAGATACTAACCGTGGACACCTGGTATATGTATTCTGCCCGGAATATTCTCACAAAAAATCATTGAAAGAGGAAGGTATATATCGCTTTATTTCAGTGCCCTGGCCGACTGTGACCGATTTTTCGTTGCCGATTCCCATGTCTGCAAGTCTAAACAAAACAATTGAAGATCTTGGTCTCGATATAATACACGTCCACTCTCCTTTTCTGCTCGGCAGGTTAGGTGCACGGGCGTCAAGGCGCCATAATCTGCCCTTGGTCTTTACATTCCATACACTTCTGGTTAAGAAATAATTACGGAGTAAAATCGGAAGAAAAAGTTCTTTTATTTGTCGGACGTCTCGGAAAGGAAAAGAATGTAACTTTTTTGATAAAAGCGTTTCAAGAGGTTTTAAATAGTGTTTCCGATTGCCGTTTGGTGCTTGCAGGTAAAGGCCTGCAGGAAGAAAATTTACGCGAACTCTGCCAGCAGCTGGGGATTGAAAACAAGGTTGTTTTTACCGGAGAATTATCCCGTCAACAAATAGTACACTGCGTGAAAGATGAAACATTACAGAACTACTGCCAACAGTCTTTGACTGTCCATGACCAATTATAAAATATACTCTACAGACACTGGCATGAGAACAATAAAAATTGAATAATGAAAAAATTGCTAATAGATTTCTTAGCAATATTCCTGATATTATGTAAACGCAAGACAGAATAAAGAATCGGCCAGCTTGTATTGCAATGGTGGGAGGGTTGCGTCTCTTGCATTTACCTCGCGGGTAAGAGACGCAACCGACTCTCAGAACAGAAATTAATTAAACGGTGCTGTTAGATTACTGAGTATGAAGGGAGGATATAAAAATGAGAGTGATATTTCTTATGTTGGCACTACTGTTTGGCTTGATCATCGCTGGAGCAGCGATAATCAATAACGAGGTTGTTACTGTGAGCTATCTTTTTGGCCAGGTTAACCTTACCCTGTTTATGGTGATCCTGGGCTCCGCTATTGCTGGAGCATTATTTATGGTTTCACTGGGTATTTTCCGCAGCATTCTTACCTATGTGAATTCTCAGGGTGATCGCGGCTTAAAAAAAGAGATGCATAATCGCGTTAAAACCCTGGAAGATGAAAAGAAGAAGTTGGAAGATGAATTAAGAAAGCAGCAGAAAGAACGTGAAGATGCCTCTGAAAAAGCGCATGCTGCTCTGGAGGATGATAACAGAAAATTAGAAGAAGAGTTAAGAAAGCAGCAGAAAGAACATAATGATGAAGTTGCAAAAGTGAATGCGCGTTAAGAATTAGTACAAAAGAAATTAGTTTATAGTGGGAGGCGACAATGCTTATGCGTAGTATTATATATATAATTGGGTTAATTGTGGTTATATTTTTTATCCTGAGATTTCTTGGTTTTGTTTAAAATGAAGCCATGAGTGAAGTCATGGATGTCTTGTTATATTTCTACCACCCATCCAAATTCATCCATGGCTTTCCCATACTGGATAGCGGTAATTTCGCTATATAATTTGCGGGACAACTCTCCAATTTCGTTGTTGTTGATTGTTATGGCCTGGTCCTTCCAGCATAATTCTCCCACAGGTGATATTACCGCTGCGGTTCCGGTAGCAAACACTTCTTCCAGTTTTCCTGCAGCGTGAGCCTCGTATACATCTTGTATCTTAAATTTCTTTTCAGTAGTTTTAATACCCCAGTGCCTGAGCAGGTGCAGCACTGAATCCCGGGTTATGCCGGGCAGGATAGTACCTGTCAGTGGCGGTGTGATTACTTCTCCATCTATTTTAAAGAAAGCATTGGATGTGCCTATTTCTTCAACGTATTCTCTTTCAATACCGTCAAGCCATAGCACCTGGGTGTAACCTTTTTTTATAGCTTCTTCCTGTGCTTTAAGGCTTGCGGCATAATTACCGCCCACCTTGGCAAAACCGGTTCCGCCAATCATAGCCCTCACGTATTCATCTTCAACCAATATTTTTGTCGGCTTGATACCTCCGGGATAATAAGGGCCAACCGGTGATAGTATAATGTAGAATTTAAAAGTGCTGGAGGGACGAACACCAAGATAAGGTTCAGTTGCAATAATAAACGGCCTGATGTAAAGCGAAGTTCCTTCTGCATCAGGTACCCAGTCGCGGTCTGTATCTACAACAGCCTTAATTGCTTCAACAACCAGCTCTTCTTCCAGGGCAGGGATGCAAACCCTTTCATTTGTTACACTTGTGCGCCGGGCATTTATTATGCTTCAGGGGTATGCAGTCTTAGCCCAAGTAGCCTTGACTGGAGATGAGGTTGGAACGGATCCCGCTACAAGAATAGGCGGGCGGTTTGAGGAAGTGGTTAAGTTGTTTG
>SLQM01000148.1 GCA_007131435.1 Syntrophomonadaceae bacterium | reverse complement strand
TGGTGCGGGGGATGGATTTTCATATCGTCCCCGGGTATGATTATTTAAAACTACCTGCGCCCTTTACCCGGTGGAAAAGGGCTTTTTATCTTTGCTGCAGATAACCTGGACTACCTGGCGGCCGGTCAGCATTGAGCCGGGCAGGCCGGCCGGGGGAGCTACCCATTGTCCAACCTGGTAAAAATTATCCAGCCCGGGAAGCTGTTTCGGTATACTGAATCTTCCGGCCTCGGGCGGGATAATCCAGGACATGTAGGCACCTTTATATACTCCCGTATAGCGGGTATAGGTAACCGGTGTAGCAACATCTACAACTTCAATCTTACCTTTTGCCGCAGGGAATCTTTGCTCAACAATTTCAATAACCCTGTTCGCCAGCGATTCCTTTTTTTCGCGGTACCGCTTTTCGCTTTCCTCTGCAGCTGGCTGCCAGTGTTCATAGGATGAATAAAGGGTTGCGGCTAAAACTGACTTCCCATTTGGCGCCAGCGAAGGATCAAAAGCATAGTTGTTCAGGTAAATATAGCGGTTATGCTCATTGCCCAGGGTGATAGGCTGATCAAGCTTTAATGCCAACCCTTCAGGCTCTTCCGACAGGTCGCAGTCTAAACCCAGGCTGACCTGTGCCGAAGAATAAAGCGGCAGATGGGCAAAGCTCTCATCGATCTTCGCCGACCGGTAACGGCCCTTCAACAGCCCGTATACTGTGCTGTACAGGTCTGCTGCGGAAATAACCAGGTCACCAAAAACCTTAGTTCCATCTTCCAGCAAGAGCCCTGCTGCGCGGTTACTTTCAGTTGTGATTTCAACAACTTTTGCGCTGTAATTTATTTTACCGCCCAGGTCCAGGAACTGTTTTTCAATGGCCCGCGCAAATTCAAGGGATCCGCCACCCGGGAAACCGGCATCTTTAATATGCAGTGATGCTAGCGTACTGAGCAGCCCGACCATGGAATAACCGGTTGGCATGACCAACCCCAGCGCTTCCTTCAGGTAAGAACTGGTGAAATGCTCTCCCAGGTAATCCCTGATTGAAACACGCGAAAACTGGCCCATAATTTTCAGCATAGGCAGCATTTTGATCAGCATAAGCGGCATATCCCAGAATTTATAAAGTTCTTCCGGCTTTTCAAGGGGATATTCAGTTTTTGAAAGCTCCTTTGCCGCGCCGGTCATTTTTTTAATAGCTGCCCCGTCTGCGGGAGCCTTTTCTATAAGATGAGCTTCCAGGCGGTCTAAATCTGAGTAGATATTAATTTTATTGTCATCATCACCTTCAATGCTCATAAATATTTCCCGGTCGTAAAAAGTCATACTACCCATATCACAAATCTCGCTCCACAGCCGGTTAAACTGGCTGCCCTTTTTCGTCCCCACCAGCCAGTGTATACAGCCATCAAAGGTGAAGCCTTTTCTTTTCCAGGCTGTACATAAACCGCCTGGAAGATTGTGCTGCTCGTAGATCTCAACATCATAGCCATTGCGGCAGGCATGAACCCCCGCGGAAAGACCTGCTATACCGGCTCCAATGATTAATATTTTCTTGGTCATCGACCCTAACCCCCTTGCCAGATCATACTTTAAGGCTATATCAGATTTTATTGTTGCAGTTTCTCCCGCATCGGTTTCATGTAACTGCCTGAAAGATTATACTTATCCCGCAGGGCATTAACTACCTGGTAAAGCCGGTTTTTATATTCTTTATCCGCCCCACCGCGCCTGTAAAGAGTGCGATAGCGAAGCGCCTCTTTCGGAAATTCTTCTTCCAGGAAAGTAAAAAAGGCCTGACGGGTTTTACCCCTTAAATATAAAACTCCCGGCAGCAGATAGTCAACACCGCAATCGGCGGCCTCAGAGAAAAGCTTTTCAAAGTTTTCGCTGCTGTCGGCAAGCAGCGGGATAATGGGCATCATGTGCATTCCGATAGAAGCGTTTGTCTTCCTGAACTCCTTAAGCACAGCAACCCTGGCAGCAGAAGGTGAAGAATGAGGCTCGATTTTTTTCCTCAGCTCTTCATCTGCAGTAGTAATTGTGGCAGCGATATTAATATATGTAATACGTGAAAGTTGATCGATTAAATCATAATCCCGTAAAACCAGGTCTGATTTAGTCGATATTATTGCAGGAGTTTTATACCTGATCATCAGTTTTAAGATTTCCGGCATCAGCTTATGCTTCTTTTCAGCGGGCTGGTAGCTATCTGTGATCCCGCCGATATTTATTACTTCCCGCTGCCAGCTTTCAGCCTTCAGTTCTTTCTCCAGGAGATCAACAATGTTCTTTTTAACATAGATATCAGAAAAAAACCCGTCTTCGCTGCCCTTTTGCATGTAACCATGAGAATATATGGCATAACAGTAGCGGCACCCGTGGCTGCAGCCCCTGTAGATATTTAAATCCCAGCCGTACGGGATTTTTCTTTTCAGCTTGTTTAAGGCGCTGGAAGCGGTAATCTCTTTGCACATATTCTTTCTCCTGAACTTATTCGACCCGGCAGGAAGTGATCATCAATTAATGAAGGAAGCAGGATGATCTCACTGTCGAATGAAAAAAGCTGCCGCTAAAGATAATATCAGAGGGCAGCTCATTAAGTTCTATATTATATACACCTCTAATAGCGCTATCCTTGATCTCTAAAAAACACATTATTTCCGGGCTCTGAATTCTTCTCCAGAAGTGCCAGGGGGGCCCATATAAAATATTCCCGGTTCAGTTTTTATTTAACTACTTTCACTTACTCTTCCCGGAACTTATGGCAGTTTCATTTTCTCCTCCCCGGCCTACCAGGAGATAGATAAGCGAACCATAGAAAACCGCCCCAATTACTATTATCCAGCCTGTTTTGGAAAGATATCTTACCTTTTCCCTGGGCATCAGGTCGGTGATCGAAACGGCAATCAGGACTAAATTGACAACAAATAGAACTATGATGATGAGTAAGGTTGTAAGAGTCAATTGAAAACCCCTTTCAGCATTGCTAACTATCTTTTAGAGATGTTTGTAAACTTAAGTATTGCCCCCGCATATTATAGCACAGCAGCATTATTTATTCATACCAGGCAAAATGGCAAATAAACAAGATTTTTTGCACAGCGAAATATTTCATCTTATGACATCAGGTAACCGGGTTTATCATTAAAAAGGTCCGTTGACAATCAAATATCAAGAAGCCAAATGCAAAAAGGGTTTTCGGGGATATATACATCTAGAAAACCCTTTTTCCTTTGGTGGGGACGAGAGGTTTCGAACCTCCGACCTCTTGAATGTGAGTCAAGCGCTCTCCCGCTGAGCTACGTCCCCGCTTTTTATTCTATACTATCTGATTAGTACATTCTCTCTATAAGCTCAATACCTTCCGGTGAAAGCCCATAGCTATCTTTCTCAGCCTCAATTAGGCCTCTGTCGCCATAGCCTGCCACGAGCCCGTTTAAGCGGGCAGCTGCAGTTGAATCAATAAAGCCCCTGAAGTCCGGGTAATATGCCATTATCTCCATTGATAGCTCCGGGCGAGCCTGCAGGTAGTATTTTTGATGATAATCTTCAGCCAGGTAGAAATCAGAAAAAGGAACTATCTCGGTTTTAATTTCCGTCTTCATTTTAGTTTCAAGCGCTTCCTTACTCTCCATTACTGCTTCCTTTTGCTTTTCGCTATGATAAAAAAGGATCGACATATACTGCCTGGACCATGCCCTGCCGAAAGGATTATGGTTATCCCAGAATATCTCCAGTATTTCTTCATAGCTGATCTCTGCGGGGTTAAAATCTATTTGGAAAGTTTCGGTATGATCCCCAATGTTCCGGTAGGTGGGATCCTGCGAAGTACCCCCGGCATAGCCGACTCTTGTCCGGTACACCCCTTTTATCTGCCCGAACCGGGCATCGGGACCCCAAAATCAGCCCATACCGAAGGTTGCCGTTTCAAGATTCTCCGGAAGGTTAAGATCTATTGGCGGTGCTTCACCATATGGCATTGTATCATGCAGTTCCATTGCAACTTGCCCTCCAGTACCATTTTGATCCTGAAGCTGTTCCTGGCCCTCACCCATACCTGTGCCTAATTGACAACCAGTAAATAAGAATATACACAGCAAGGCTAATGCTGTGCCTATTATACCATTAAAAGGATAAAATAGTTGATTATTAATTTTCAATATCATTGTCTCCTTCAATATCCTCAATTTCACCAACTTCTTCATCTTCTTCTGATGTACGGCTGCCGCCAAGGATTTCATTTAGCCGGTTTTGCGCTTCATCATAAAAAGGAGATTTTTCAGTAACCAACTCAAAATAGCTGATAGCCTCAGGAATATTGCCAACCAGGTAGTTAGCCCGCCCGAGAATATAGTTAAGCCCTGTCGAATCACCTATCTTTTCTTCCATCCTGTCTCGAATGGTTATTACTTCACTATAAAACCTCTCTGCCTCCGCCTGCTCGCCGCTTTCAGCAAAAAACTCCATTAAGCGCAGGCGCGACCAGGCGGGCTGAATATAACTTTCGTCAGCAAAAGGTCTTAAATTAGTAACCCGGTCTATATAATGAAGCCCTTCATCAACACTTACATAGTTAAGCAGTAAATCACCGTAACGGAAAACATAAGTTGGATTAAAAGGTTCCAGCCGGTAAGCTTGCTCGGCCAGGGCCAGGGCTTGCTGAATATCAGCAAGTGAGCCGGTCCTGCGCCCCTGTTCTTCAAGGTATACTGCCAGGTTGTGGTAGTTATCAGTACGGTATGGATCCAACCTGATACCTTTCTCCATCTCGATCATCGCCTGCTTGATATTGCCGCGTTCCATCAACTCCTGGGACCTCCAGGTGGCATCATGCCCGGAAAGTAATACTAATGACCAGGCAAAAAGTGCAATCCCGAATACAAGCCCCAGGATTCCAATAGTTATTCCTTGATGTCCTTTATTGCCTGCTAAATGATTATCTATGCCAGCCTTCTTAAACCATCTAACACTATCTAAACTGCGTCCGACTGCAAGCAGGGCAAAAAGATAAAAACCGACGGCCGCCAGGGAAAAATTAAAGTCTATAACACTATGAGCGCCAAGAGCGACTGCAGGAAGAAATGCAGCTGTCCAAAGCTGCCATCTTCCCGGCGAAGCCCTGCCTTTAAAACAGTTGCGAATAAAAGCAGCTGCAAAGCTAATCCAAATGCCGGCAAAAGCGAGGAAGCCAAAAATACCAGCTTCAAGCCATACCTGCAGGTAGTGATTGTGCACTTCCCTGGAGCTGTAGGGTTGATCCTGGTAACCGTGGTAAAGCGCAGCCCAGCCGCCACCCCCTGCTCCAGTTAAGGGGTAATCCCTGATGATTTTGATTGCATCTTCAAAAAGTTCGAGGCGTCTGTCCAGGTTGCGATCCCTGGAATAAGAAAATACCCGATCGTAAACTCTCTGGGGTAAAATACGGTTTAAGGCAAAGTTTAGCCGCTGCTCCCTTTCTGGGGTTAAGAGGTAAACAGATCTTACGGTAGCAGAAACACCCTGGTGTTGGTTATATATTTGGACTTCCAGGCGGGTAGTTTCTTCTTTGGTCCGGAAGCTAAACCTTTTTTCCTGCCAGCCTCCAGTATCTCCACCGCGATAATTGATTAGCTCTTCATTCCTGTAGACCGGCAGTCCGCCCAGGACTCTGATACCCCAGGCATACTCGCCTTCATCAACCTGCAGATCAGCACCTGCCCGGGCGTTGACTTCGAATATAAGCTCATAATCCTGATCTCTTTCAATATTGCCCAGTACCTGGCCAACCACTTCCATCTGTCCAGGTTTATCTGCAGGCTGCTCTAATAATACCGGTCCAGTGGATGGAACAATTACAAATATCAGGATTAAAATAACAGCCAAAGCACTTATCCCACCGGCAAGGGCCAGCTGAAGTTTACGGCTGCGGACCAGGTACAGCTCTACCAGATAACCTAACAGGAAAGCCCCAATCCCTGCTGCCAGGATGTATAACCAGGCCTGGGGAGGATTCTCGGACCTGAAAGCGGGATCTGCAAGCAGCGCTGCAGGCAGGGCGGTGACAGATGTCGCAGCAAGATACAGTATAGAGCGCAGTCTTTCGCCTGGTGCTGATGCAATGACCAGTAAAAGCGCAAGTGGTGGCAACATCAGCCATGCGCCCCTGGAAAAGGTAAGGATCACCGTTAGAAGCATAATTGCAGCCGGTGCAAGATAGATTAACCTGAAGAGCCTGCCTGCAAGGGGGGCAAGGGCAAGGGTGAGGAAATAAGCTGCCATCAGGTAGGCTGCAGCCGTGTTGGCATAACCCATGGGAGAAGCAATCCGGTTTCCAGCGTAGGCGCCGGCAAAAGTCCAGTGCCCTGCTGCCGCTCCCAGGCTGGCAATGGTAACGATGAAGGCAACAATTAACAAAAGATGCAGCATTATATTTTCACCTGACTGGGAAAGTGAATCAAAATCACTTTTTTTATCTGCTTCTTTTTTGAATAGTGCCAGGGGGTTCTGCCAGTAGCGGCAAAGGTCTATCGCGATGAGGTAAACTACAATGTACATAGCGATTTTAAGCAGTTCTTCCAGGGCATCTCTTTTATGCACAGCAAAAAAGAAGGATGAAAAATAGGCAGCGAGTAGGATTATCAGGCATATATCAAGGGGAGAGCCAATCAGGCGTTTGTCTTTTTTTAACAATCGGAACAAGCCCCAGACAGCAAGTAAGGCAAAAACAAAAATTTGGGTTACCAGAAGGTCACGGGGAAAAGCGAGCCCCCGTTCAAAGGGACCAATGACCAGC
>SLQM01000056.1 GCA_007131435.1 Syntrophomonadaceae bacterium | reverse complement strand
TGAGCGTGCGAAAAATCGTACATTCTATGAATACCGGTGAAAAACATCTCTCACCAGGTGCAAATCGCTTATTTTATCTACATCAATACCTATCTCAACTCGATCAAACTTAACTGCCTTTGCCTTAAGCCCCAGCAGCCTTGAAAGGTGATCTACCAGGTCATCAATAGAAAGAGATTTAAGTACATATTTCGGTATAAAAGAAATGGGCATCAGGCGCATCAACTTTAATGGTTTTTTACGGTAAGAAACAAACAGTTCCAAGCGTTCCTTGTTTTCCAGAAACCAACCCGGTTTTAGAAAGGCAATATTGCCGCCCGTTATAAAACCTTCTTTCAACCTGACATAGGTTCTTTCTGTTTGCGGAAATTTAAGCATAAAATCTTCCTTATTCAAAACAGGATAATAAAAATCAGCATCATGGGGCCGACAGAGTTCAGCAAAATTATCAATAATTTCAGCATTAACAAGAGGAATATCACCTGTTGCAACCAGGCAAAGGCTGGAATTATCAACTTGCTCAAAGCCTGCCGCAAGATTATTGAGCATGGTTTCCCTTTCTCCGGCAATCACAAAGTTATGACCCTTGCTTTGAAGCTCGTTCAGTTCCCTTCCAGGGCCTACAACTACGATTTTTGAAATGTATGATGACTCTTCCAGGGCTTTCAGGGTATAACTTAACAGGGTTTGCCCTTCAAGGTTGATAAAGGCTTTGTTACTCACACCTTCTTGCTCGGTTAAAGGCTCCTTTTTTCCACCACCGGCTAAAACAACAGCGCTAAACATTGCTATCACTCCGTTTTGAATTAATTGTCCAGCATAAAAAAAACCTTGCATTAAGCTGCTTAACAGCTATTGCCGCATTTCTTAAAAGATTGTAATCATCGGTAAGAATATAAAGCGAAGGGCCACTGCCCGATAAAACCGCCGGGAAGCTCATCTTTTTGAGCTTTTTCTTTAAAGCGATTGCTTCCCTTGTCCCCGGCAAATCAGCAGTTTCCAGGGTATTGGTAAAGTCAGCGGCCAGCCAATTTTTAATATCCTCTTTCCTTCCCTCTTTTACCGCTTCAATTATTGCGTCAAGCGACAGTTTTCCTAATTTAGATCGATCAAAAGTTCTGTAAGCTTCAGCTGTAGAAATTCTATCCCCGGCAGGAATGGCCAGCAAAACCCAGAAGAAGGGAAGGTCTGGTAAGCTTTCAAGTATTTCTCCCCTGCCTTTTACCAGCGCTGTTCCACCCCGGAGGCAGTATGGCACATCCGAGCCCAGTAAAGCGCCTACTTCCATTAATTCTTGCTCATCCAATTCTAACTTCCAGAAGCGATTTAAACCAAGCAAAGCGGCGGCTGCATCACTGCTTCCACCTGCCAAACCTGCTGCAACAGGTATATTTTTATATAGCTCAATCCTCACACCCGGAAGACTAAGGCCTGACCTGTCAAGCAGCAGTTTGGCAGCCTTGACAACAAGGTTTCCTGGCCCGGAAAGAGTGCCATCAGAACAATAAAAGCTTATTCCTTCATCTTCACAGGGGATAAATTTTAGGATATCATACAGCGATATTTGCTGCATTACCGATTCAAGTTCATGGTACCCGTCATCCCTGCGCCCAAGAATATTAAGGCCAAGGTTAATTTTTGCCGCTGCCCTGATAATAAGTTCACTGGTCATTTCCTATCAATTTTAATCAGCCGTTCATTTTTAGTAATCCCGGGTATCCGGCCTCTCTTAGCAAGCGCTTTTCCATTGACCTCTTTTAAATCCATGGTCATATCAATAGCCGGAGAGCGTGAAATAAAGCTGCCCACCCCAAAAGCATCGGCACCTGCTTCGGATAGTTCAGTGATTCTTTCCGGCGTCAAACCCCCTGAGACTATAATTCTGACATGTTCATAACCGGCATAATCAAGACGGGCCCTTGTTTCCCGGACTAAACCGGCCGTTACCCCGCCGCGCTCTCCAGGAGTGTCAAGCCGGATTCCATTTAACCTTTTGCCCAGCGCTTCGGCCACCCTTAGCGCTTCCTCGGTTTCATCTTTAAAGGTATCAACAAGGATAATCCTTGGAGCATCCTCGGGAACAAAACGATCATATGCTTCGGCCAGCTTAACCGTATCTCCCACTATCAAAAAAGCTGCATGGGGCACTGTTCCGGCGGGAGCCTGCCCAAGCAAAAGAGCTCCCAGCACACAACTGCAGGCATCTGCACCACCAACCACTGCCGCTCTTTCCATTACCGGGGCCACTGCAGGATGTAAATGCCTGGCACCGTAACAAACTACCATGCGTCCTCCCGCAGCTTCCTTGCAGTGATGTGAAGCTGTTGCCCAGCCGCTGGAACTTGACAGAATCCCCAACAGCGCCGTTTCATAAATTCCAAAATCACTGTAACGCCCGCGAATACGCATTATTACCTCTTTTTTCTGCATCACTTCGCCCTCGGGTAAAACCCATAAATCAAGATTCCTGTTGCGCAGCAGGTGAAGTGATTCATCTATTCCTGCCAGGATCCCTTCCCTGGAAGAGAATATTTCTGCAGTCACAACTGAATCTGCATATCCCATATTGTTAAGCAAATCCCTGGTGCGAATAAAGTAAATATCGCTCGTTAAACCCTGCTCTATCTCAGTCCCTGTTGCAGAGAAAAAACGGTTTTGCGGGTCAATTTTCATTGAAGCAATATCTTTTAAAGTTACAAAATCGGCAGCTTTCATCTGAAACCTCCAGACACTAGATAAATTTTACCCCAAGGGTTTTTTCCATTTCCTGCAGGGCAAAGCGGTGAGCGTCCTGATCAAAACTGGCTACTGCCTGTTTTGAAAGGCAAACATTGTAATTAAGCATTCTTGCGTCAGCAGCAGTATAAAGAATACAGATATTGGTAACACAACCTGCCAGTTCAAGATCATTGATCCCTTTTTCCCTCAGCGTTAAATCTAGATCTGTTCCAAAAAATGAGCTAAATCGCCTCTTATAAATGACTCTTTCCCCGGCTGCAGGTTTCACCTGATCGATGATTTGATCACCCCCGCTGTCTTCCAGGCTGTGAGGCGGGAACATATTAAACTCTGAATCGTCCTCTAGATGGCGATCACAGATATATATAACCACGCCCCCGGCTGAGCGGTAACTATCAATCCTTGCTTTTACTGCCGGGACAAGCTTATCTGCATCAGGCCCGATATATAGAGCACCTTCCCTGTCAATAAAATCTACCAGCATATCAATAACAAGTAGCGCTTTCATCTTAAACCCTCCTGCAAGACTTATTCTGTCAACTGCAAAGGCTATTCTACAAAAGTAAGCCTAATCCTGCCTGGAAAGGGGGATGAAAAACAGTATCGGCTATAGACTTCTGGATAACCGGTTTCATAATTTATAAAAAAATAAAACCGGTATAATACCGGTTTAATTTAACGCTATGCTCTTTTTTACCGTAATTTATCTGCAGGCGCCGGGTTTAAAGGCCTACAGTCCGCCGCAATTCACCTTCACCAAAGCTTAGTTCTACAGTTTCTGTTAAGACATCTGCATAGCTGAAGGACAAACGCTGGAAGTAGTTATTCTCGTCTACTCTGACTATAAAAATAGAAGGGTAGGTGCTTTCCAAAACTCCTTCTTTTTCATAAGTCTTGCGCCGGCCACGGTTGGCCCTTAATTTAATCTTTTCACCAAGGTGAGATTCAAGCTTCCTGCGGATTTCAAATAGGACATCTTTAGCCACCATTTAAAACCACCTTATAATTATTCTGAGTTTTATTATAACACAAAAAATGGCCAAAGGTCAAGAAATAGTAAGAATATGGCCCTAAATGGAGGCTTGCTCTTCCGTTAGCTGCTAAATTCGGCCATATTGGCGCCGAAAAAAGCATTACTTGGTAAAACGATCTGCCACTGTTGTTGCTCCGAATGAATCCGGCTTTATACAGGCCTGGTAACCGCTGCCGATAACCATTCCAACAACTTCTTTAATTATATCCCTGGTTTCACCTTTTTCACCCACATCAAGATGAATTTCAACATTCAGGGTGCTTTCTCCGTTACTGGCAAGCTGCTCGGTAATTTTAGCTGCCACTTCAAGGCTAAGGTACGTTTCATAATAGATACGCTGGCGCAGGCTTTCCATGTAACGAGTCTTCTGCTTGTTGTAATAAAAGCGGCCACCTTTGCCCAGCCGGTGAACAACGACAGCCGTTACAAAAACTACAGACTCGTTAAGAAAAGAATGCGAGTCTGTGCCAATAATAAGTTTATATGAATCATCAGGAAATTCATTAGTGTAATTAACCAGGCCTTCAAACATTTCCTGGAAAGAAACCTGACCCTTTGACGGGCTGGTAAATATCATTTTCCTGCGACCTTCCCAGCATTTTATTTAAGGTAATTATATGTGATTCGGGCCAGCATTGCAAATTGCCCGGATGAGAGATCCTCCGGCCTGGCCTGTTCTTTTACAGATGCTTCTTTAAGGATTCCCGGCAGTTTTTCTTTCAGTTCAGGATAAATCCGATTTAAATTATTTAATAATGTTTTACGCCTTTGTTGAAATGATTCCTGAACTAAATTCCAAAGCAGCAGCTCTTCCTCCAGACCGAGCAAACGGCTCCTGGGTTCCAATTTTAAAACTGCCGAACTAACTTGCGGGCGCGGCCAAAAAACATTATTGCTAACATTAAATAGTATTTCACCGTCATTATAATACTGGCAGAGCACGGAAAGAGCACTGTAATCACTATCGCCTGGGGCGGCGATAAGGCGGCGGGCAACTTCTTGCTGTAACATGATAATCGCCTTTTGAAAAGGAAAATAACACTTTAAGATTGCATAGATGAATGGCCCGGATATAACATATGGCAAATTAGACACCAGCTTAACAGGCTGGTGCCCATCTGTGTATTGTTCAATTATGTGGTTCCAGTTTAACTTGATAACATCTTCATTTAATAGCTTAACGTTTGGCCACTTTTCAAACAGTTCACATAGCAGCTTGTATAGACCGCGATCTATTTCTATCGCCACCAGCTGCGCTCCAGACTTTGCCAGTTCAGCAGTTAGCGCCCCGGCTCCGGGGCCGACCTCAAAAACAAGGTCGCCAGTTTCAAGTTCAAGAGAATTTACTATCTTACGGGCAATATTCGCATCAATTAAAAAATTTTGGCCCAGCCTTTTATGCGGTTGAAGGCCATATTGCCCGAGCAGCTTCATCAGTTCTCGCGGTGATGTTAAATTCGGCAAATCTGCCATCTATTAATGCACATCCTATGAAGGCAAATATCTTGAATAAATGCTAATTAATTGTACAACTACCCCGCTAGGCCGTCAAATTATTAATAAAGCCTGATTTGTCACAAAAATATGATGACAAATAGTCGATTATGCTTTATAATATACTTTACAATAGTAATAATTCACCTGTTTAAGCATTTTAGCAAGAAAGGGGGCCGTGTAATAAAGGATTTTTCGCCGTTTGACCATATGGAATGGATAATAAATTTTTAGGAGGCGTATTATAAATGGCAGACTTTAAAGGAATCCTGGAGAACCTGAATAAGAAGATTGAGGCAGCCGATCCGGCTAAAATGAAAGGGGTAAGCGCTGTATACCAGTTTGACCTTTCCGGAGACAATGGTGGAGTTTTCCATGTTGCAGTAGACGATGGCAAGGCAACTGTTGTAGAATCCGAACATGACAGCCCCAACATTACTATCACCATGGCTGCTGATGATTTTGATGCCATGCTCGACGGCAAGTTAAACGCCACTTCAGCATTTATGGCAGGCAAACTGAAGGTTAAGGGCGACATGTCACTGGCAATGAAATTACAAAGCCTGCTTGGCTAGCACACCTGGTTTCCCAAGTGAATTAGATGGTTAACAGTTTTTGAATACTGTTAATTGATGATAATAAAGCTTTTATTAAGCGCTTCCCTGCTTAAAGGGAAGCGCTTAAATATATTAAATCCGATCAACAAGCAAATCAGAAAATAGCCTAAGAGCATTCAAATAAACCTGTTCGGCAAGTACTTCTAAACTTATACCCAGTTCCAGGGCAGCCCGTTCATAAATTAAGCTTATGTAGGCAGGTTCATTGCGCTTGCTGCGGTAAGCCTGTGGAGGCAGGTAGGGTGCATCCGTTTCAAGCAGCAAACGGTTAGAGGGAACAGCTTTTAATGCTTCCCTCAGCTCATGGGAACGTGGGTAAGTCAGCGGACCGGCAAATGAAATATAAAAACCGAGATCCAGGTAGCGCTCCACCTGCTCCCTGCTGCCAGAAAAACAGTGCATCACCCCGGCCGGGGAGGGCAGTTCTTCTTCTTTAAGGACTTTTAAAGTCGCCTGGTGAGCTTCACGGGTATGGATAATTAAGGGTTTTTTTACCCGGCAGGCCAGACCGATATGTTCCCTGAAAACAAGTTCCTGGATATCCCTCGGCGATAAATCACGATAAAAATCAAGACCTGTTTCACCAACAGCCAAGACCGTTTTCCCGGCTGCCATTTTTTCCAACCTCTGGATCCAGCCACTTTTTACCCTGGCAGCCCCGTGTGGATGAATACCAACAGAAGAACTGATATACGGGTACTTTTCACTTAACCTGATTGACCTTTCTGAGCTTTTTTCATCTGCCCCGGCATTAAGAACTGCCTTTACACCGGCAGTATGAGCCCTTTCAAGCACCAACTCCAGGTCCTTACTATATTGTGGAAAGTCGAGGTGTGCGTGAGTATCAATTAGAACGGCCAAGTCAGCTTACCCTGCTTCCCGGGGGAACATTGCGATCGACAGTTGTCAGGGCCAGGGGGCCATCTTCCTGGGTGGCGGCAAGAAGCATCCCCTGTGACAGCACACCGCGTAATTTAACCGGCTTCAGGTTGCAGACAAATATTACTTTTTTACCGACCAACTCTTCCGGTTTATAATGTTCAGCTATACCGGCAACAACCTGGCGATTTTCTCCCTCACCAATATCAACTTCAACCTTCAAAAGTTTATCAGCTTTAGGAATCCTTTCTGCAGAAACAATTTCTGCAACCCTCAAATCAACCTGCTGAAACTGATCAAGTGTGATCAGTCCTTCCATTTCAGCCGTTTCTGAAATTCCTTCTTTAGCTGCCGGCTGATCGCCCTGCATCTCCCTGATCTCGGCCTGCAGGTTTAAACGGGGAAATAGATCTTCACCGCGGGCTACGGCATGCCCGGGCTGCATTTTGCCCCACTCCTGCAAGCTTTCCCACTCCTGTAGAGCCTGGTTGTTGCTAACTCCAAGCTGTTCCCAGATTTTCCCTGGCGTGCGGGGCACGAAGGGCTGCAGCAGTACAGAGATGAAGCGTATAGACTCAACCAGGTTATAGATAACTGTACCCAGGCGAATCTGCTTAGCGGGGTCTTTTGCCAGCTCCCAGGGCATATTCTCATCAATATACTTGTTGCTCCTCCTGACCAGTTTCCACAGCTCGGCCAGGGCATCACTTAGCTTTAATTCGTTTACGTATAGTTCGACTGCCACCGGGGTGGCAAGGGCTAACTCCCTCAGGTCCGTATCGCTCGCCTGTTCCCCGCTTGAAGGCCTTGGTAAAACTCCGTCAAAGTACCTTTCCGCCATCGTGAGCGTCCTGCTGACCAGGTTACCAAGATCATTTGCCAGGTCGGTATTGATTCTATTGATAAAGTTTTCAAGGCTAAAAATACCATCCTGGCCAAAGGGTATTTCCCTCAGCAGGAAATAGCGTAAGGCATCTGAGCTGTAGCGGTTGGCAAGAACACGTGGATCAATAGCATTGCCTTTCGATTTAGACATCTTGCCTTCCTGAAGCATCAGCCAGCCGTGGCCAAAGACTGTTTTCGGTAAAGGCTGACCGAGGGCCATCAAAAAAATGGGCCAGTAAATGGTATGAAACCGAAGGATATCTTTTCCGATTAATTGCACATCAGCCGGCCAGTAAGTTTCATAAATTGAATCTTCTTCACCAAAACCGAGCGCGGTTATGTAATTGCTGAGGGCATCAAGCCAGACATATATTACATGATCAGGATCGAATGGAACTGGAATTCCCCAGTCAAAAGATGTCCTGGAGACGCAAAGGTCTTCAAGTCCGGGTTTAATAAAGTTATTGATCATTTCATTTTTTCGGGATACGGGCTGGATAAAATCAGGATTGGACTCAATATGTTCTTCAAGCTGCTTTGCATATTTCGACATCTTAAAAAAATAAGCTTCTTCGGCAATCAGCTCAACGACCCTGTTGCAATCAGGGCAGTTGCCGTCGTTTAACTGTCTCTCCGTCCAGTAAGCTTCGCAGGGCGTACAGTACCACCCTTCATACTTATCCTTGTATATATCACCCTGTTCATGAAAATGGGTAAAAATTTTAGCAACCTTTTCTTTATGTCGCTCCTCGGTGGTCCGGATAAAATCATCGTAATCTATATCCAGTTCCTCCCATAGCTCTTTTATCCAGGCAACAATCTCATCAACAAACTCCAGCGGTTTTTTACCTGCAGCTTCAGCCTGCCGCTGTATTTTCTGCCCGTGCTCATCCGTTCCGGTTAAAAACCAGACATCACAACCGGTTAGCCTTTTAAAACGGGCTATCGCATCGGCAGCAACCGTTGTATAGGAATTGCCCACATGCAGTTTATTGCTTGGATAGTAAATAGGAGTGGTAATATAAAATGTTTTTTTATCCCCCAATTTACAGCCTCCTCTATCCTATAAAAGATGTCGTTATTATATCAGAGCAGATCTATTAGTCAAGAAGTGTAAAACAGCAAAAAAGATGCTCTCATGTAATATTTTTGTAAACTTGAGCAATTAGGGAAAATAACACTTGACTTACCATGTAAATTACTGGTATAATGTCCAGACCAACATTGCTCCATCTTTAAAAAAAGGAGGAATTGCTTTGAAGTCAACAGGAATTGTAAGAAAAGTAGATGAACTGGGTAGAGTTGTAATCCCAATTGAATTAAGGCGAACACTTGGTATTGATGTGAAAGACGCTCTCGAAATTTATGTTGATGCAGAAAAAATTATCCTCAAAAAATATGAACCGGCATGCTTATTTTGTGGCAATGCAGATGATGTAAAACATTTTGGCAGCCGTATTGTCTGCCGTGAATGCATTGACAAGCTGGCCAAAGATTAATGACTTAAATAATAAAAGCTTAACAATTAAAGTATCAAGATGGGGGCGCGGAATCACCGTGCCCCCAATGTTATATCACATTCTCTATCAATCAGGCCAAATCAACTTCCTCTAATGGAAAATCTTTCAGGTAACCGGATTCATCTAAAACAACTGTTGCCGTTTTCTTATTACGGTTAATTTCTTTGACTTTGCCTTCGCCATCCGGTGTTAAAACTTTTGCCCCTGGGTAAGGTAAAGTTTCCTCAGATTTTTCGTAAGCATCGGCTTCAAAACGCAAGCAACACATTAACCGTCCGCAAACCCCGGATATCTTTGTGGGGTTAAGTGAAAGATTTTGCCCCTTGGCCATGCGAATAGAGACCGGCTCAAAATCTTCCAAGAATGTGGAGCAACAGAAAGCCCTTCCACAGGGACCAATCCCACCTTTAATTTTCGCTTCATCCCTTACACCAATCTGCCTTAATTCGATACGGGTTTTAAAGATAGATGCGAGGTCTTTGACCAGCTCCCTGAAATCCACCCGCTCTTCCGAAGTAAAAAAGAAAATGATCTTGTTTCGGTCAAAATTATACTCTACACTTACCAGTTTCATATCAAGATCATGTTCACTGATTTTCTCCTGGCACTTTATAAATGCAGCTGATTCTTTTTCCCTGTTTTCTTCATCCTTGATACAATCTTTATCACTAGCAATACGAATTACTTTTTTCAGGGGCTGAATAATATCCTCTTCTGCAACCTCTCTTTCTGTTACGACAATAGTCCCTATCTCCTGCCCTCTTGCGGTTTCAACAATTACCTGTTTCCCCTGTTCGAGGTTATTTATAGTCGGTTTGAAATAATATACTTTACCGGCCTGCCTGAAACGCACACCTACGACCCTTGGCATCTAGTAAGCCTCCTTTGCAGCAAAATAAGCATCCTTTCTAACAGTAGTCTCCTGTTGGCATTCGTATCGTCAATTTTACAAACAGCTTCATTTATCAACAGGACAGCTTCTTCAAAAGCTGCCGGCGATACACGATCAATCCACGAAGATTGCTCTTCCGACGTGATAATGCTTTCCCCGCTCCGGCAAAGATTCTGGATTAACCCGTCCCTGTATATAAGGCAGACCAATTCAAGAAAAGCGATAATGTCATCTTTCTCAGAAAGATAATTAGCCCAGGAAAGCAACTGGCGGACTGAGTCACAGCCAGAAGCAAGATTAAAAGCCAACGTCTCTGCCTCTCTAAAACGCTCTTCAAAATCCTCATCTTCAGCCAGCTGCAATGCGCGCCCGGGAAGGCCAGCGCTGATCCTGGCCAAAAGCTCTGCCCTTTCATCCGGCAAGCCCTTTTCCCTGACCAACAGCTCTTTTACTTCATCAATACGCAAGGGGTAGAGGGTATAACGCTGGCACCTGGAAACTATTGTATCCTTTAAGTACCGCGATTCCCCTGCAATTAATATGAAGTATAAATCTGCAGGAGGATCTTCCAGGATCTTCAGCAGGGAAGCAGCAGTTTCAGCTGTCATTTTCTCTGCATCATCAATTAAACAAACTTTCCTGCCTCCGCTTAGATAAAACTTTTCCCTGATTGATCGCAGCTGCTCAATTTTAATCCAACGCCCTTCTGGTTCAAGGCGAAAAAATCCGGGATGATTACCGCTTTTGTAGGTGCGGCAGTAGTTGCAGCTTTCACAAGGCTCTGCAGTTAGGCCGTCTGAGCACAAGATGCCCTGGGCCAGCGCAGCTGCCCAGCTTGCCTTCCCGCTTCCGGGAGGGCCGGTAAATAAAATTGCATGACTCAGATTGCCTTCAAGCAAAGAACTATGAAGTAAAGAGCGCAGCTCAGATTGCCCTATCAAATTGTTAAAACTCAACAACAGCCCCTGCCTTGATTATCTTTTATTAAAGCATTAATATAATTCCATATTTCAGCAGCCTGAATATCAGCGGGCGATGATGCACTAATTACTTTAATCCTCTGGGGTTCTCGCCTGGCAATTTCCAGGTAACCATCTCTTACCCTTTTATGATAATAATAATCTTTACTTTCCATGCGGTCAGCAGTACTGATGCGCCTAATTTCAGCTTCTTCCACAGGAAGGTCAAGAAGCAGGGTCAGGTGAGGCCTGAGCCCGGAAGTAGCCAGATTGCTCAGATACCGGATCAGGGAAAGATCGGCTCCCCCGCCATAGCCCTGGTATGCTAATGTAGAGTCGGTAAATCTGTCACAAATAACCATTTTGCCGCATTTAAGGGCAGGAAGAATGACTGTTTTTGTTAATTCGGAACGGGCAGCCATGTATAAAAATAGCTCCGCCTGAAGTGAAATTGAATACCGCTTATGTAATAAAACCTTCCTTGTATCTTCACCAAGTTCAGTCCCTCCCGGTTCTCTGACCGGGACAAATGGTATACCTTGCACTTTTAAATGATCATGCAGCAGTTCAGCCTGGGTAGACTTACCACATCCATCGATCCCTTCAAGGGTTACCAGCAAACCTCCCGCTTTCTACACCTCATTTCCAACAATTATTTATAAAATATTCTGATCTAAAAAACCGCAGGTCTCTACCGGCCTGCGGTATCCGGAAGAGCAAAACAGCTTTTAGAAACTATAGTTAGGCGCTTCCTTGGTTATTTGTACCCCATGCGGGTGGCTTTCTTTCAAGCCTGCTCCGGATATACGAATAAAACGGGTTTTCTGTTGAAGTTCTTCAATAGATTTAACCCCGCAATACCCCATTCCTGCCCGTAATCCTCCAACCATCTGGAATACCATATCGCCAACTGTTCCCCTGAAAGGCACTCTTCCCTCAATACCTTCCGGAACCAGTTTTTGCTCATACTCCTGGAAATAGCGGTCCTTGGAGCCTTCCTTCATAGCTCCCAGTGATCCCATACCACGGTATACCTTATAGCTGCGTCCCTGAAAAATTTCAAATTCTCCCGGACTTTCCTCGGTACCTGCAAGCAAACTGCCGATCATTACTGCCGAAGCACCCGCGGCGAGGGCTTTAGTCAGGTCACCGGAAAACTTAATTCCACCATCCGCAACAACGGGAACGCCATGTTCCTTGCTGGTACGTGCTGCGTCAAACACAGCTGTTATCTGCGGCACACCAATACCTGCTATTACCCGTGTTGTGCAGATAGAACCAGGGCCAACACCAACTTTTACCGCATCGGCCCCTGCTTTTATTAAATCTCTTGCTCCTTCAGCTGTTGCAACATTTCCTCCCATAACTTCGAGGTCCGGGTAAAGTTCTTTAACTTCCCTAACCGTATCTAATACTGTTTGTGAATGTCCATGAGCCGAGTCAATGACAATTAAATCAACCCCCGCTTCGACCAGGGCTTCAGACCTGGCAACAGCATCCCTGCCAACACCTACAGCAGCTGCAGCTAAAAGCCGGCCATTCGGATCCTTGGAGGCCCGGGGGTACTGGATTGTTTTTTCAATGTCTTTAATGGTAATTAAGCCCTTCAGGTTAAAATCATCATCAACAATTGGGAGTTTTTCTATCTTATGGCGGCGCAATATTTCCTGGGCCTGCTGAAGGGTTGTGCCCTGGGGAGCAGTTACCAGTTTTTCATGGGTCATTGCCTCGCCAATAGGGCGGGAGTAGTCTTCTTCAAAGCGTAAATCCCGGTTTGTAATTATTCCAACCAGCTTTTCACCTACAGTAACAGGCACGCCTGATATCCGGTAACGCTCCATTAACGCTGCTGCATCATTAAGAGTATGCTCCGGGCTGAGGCGAAAAGGATTTGTAATAACCCCGTGCTCTGAACGTTTTACCTTATCAACTTCTTCAGCCTGCTTTTCTAGAGGCATATTGCGGTGGATTATGCCAATTCCACCTTCACGGGCTATAGCAATGGCCATCCTTGCTTCTGTAACAGTGTCCATACCTGCTGAAAGCAGCGGGGTATTAAGCTTAATATTACGACTCAGTCGCGTCGAGATATCGACATCCCGGGGCAGCACTCTTGAATGGGAAGGGACTAAAAGCACATCATCAAAAGTAAGCCCTTCCAAGGAAAACTTATCAGCTTGCAATAGGCACGCCTCCTGCAAATATTTTCATGAAGTTAATTGCAATGATCATAACAAACGCCCCAAGCAGTGTCAACTATACTAATACAGTAAACCCCTGCGTCTTTCTTTTATGATCACCTTAATCAGCAGGAAAGACTTGTATAAAAAAAGAATATATAAAAAAAGCTTGACAGGGAGTGATCTTAAGTTGCCTTACCTTGAAGTTAAAGACCAAAAAACTTACTATGCCGGTGACCTAGAGGCACCGGGAATTCCGGTTATATTCTGCCACGGCTCAGGCGGCCGGCACCACCACTGGGTATACCAGATCAGGGGATTAAGGGGTGAAGAGATTAAGCCCCTGGCAGTGGATCTGCCCGGGCATGGCAAATCTGAAGGCTCGCCTTTAGAAAGCATCGAAAACTATCGTGACTGGCTAGGATACTTTGCAGAAGCAGCCGGGCTAGCTAAATTTGTAGTCGCAGGACACTCCATGGGAGGGGCTATTGCCCTTGCTTATGCATTAGAATATCCTGAACAAATTTCAGGTCTTATACTGGTAGGAAGCGGGGGAAGGCTGCGGGTGCTGCCGGCACTACTTGAAGCACTGAAGGCAGGAACTGTACCATCTACATTTGCAGATTATCTTTATGGTCCGTATACCGGGGAAAAGCTGATCAAAGAGGGAAAGAAAGATATTGCTGAAACTGCAGCTTCATTATATTATACCGATTTGAGCGCCTGTGATAACTTTGATGTGATGGAAGAGCTGCCCCGCATCGATCAGCAGGTTTTAATCATTTGCGGCAGCGAAGATCGCCTAACCCCTGTGAAGTATAGCACTTACCTGCAGCAAAAACTGCCAAAGGCAGAACTCGTAATTATAGATGGAGCAGGGCATATGGTTATGCTGGAAAAACCGGAAGCAGTAAACAGCGCTATCTGCGCCTATGTAAAAACGTTGTAAGCTTATTAAACTGCAATCTTTAAAACAGAAATTAATGCTGGGAGCTGGTAATATGGAAAAAAAACGCAGTTTTATGAACCTGGAAGAAACATTAAGGCAAGCGGTAAAACGCTTCTCGGCCCTGGATGCAGGGGAAATAGCCGTAAAAGCAGGAGTGTCTTATAATGAAGAGGATAAGACATTTATTGTTCCTTTTATCAACCAAAACTATATTGTTGAGCATCCATCGGGTCAAGTTCTAACAGAAGTGGGAGAAGAAGCCTCTCTTTACCTGGCCATTATTATATTGCATTATCTTGTAACCGCAGGGGGAGAGCCCTTAACGGGTCAATGGATTGCATATCGTCATCTGCCGGGTGGCGATATATATAACGAACCCTTTCAAAACCGGGCTGTAAAACCTTTTCTTAAAACATTCGGTGAAAGGCCTGAAGATTTTCAAAATGCGGCAGAAGCACTGGGAGGAAAACGCCTTGAAACCAGCGGAATCAGCATGATGGTCCAGGTGCTGCCAAGGGTTCCAATTTGCTTTACTCTCTGGCCCGGCGACGAAGAAATGCCTGCTTCCGCCAATATCCTTTTTGATCAAGCAGCTCCATCTTATTTGCCGACAGAAGATTATGCCCACCTGCCCGCAATTGTTAACGGGGCAATGAAAGGACAGCTTAAGTAATCTCCCTGCGGCCATCAAGGGCCCTGCTTAGTGTAAGCTCATCAGCATATTCAATATCACCACCAACGGGCAGCCCAAAAGCTATGCGTGTTACCCTTATGGAAAGAGGCCTAAGCAGGCCGGCAATATATCCGGCAGTTGCATCACCTTCCACATTTGGGTTCGTTGCAATAATAATTTCCTGGATGCCGCTTTCCTTTACCCTGTCAACCAACCTGTCCAGCTTGAGCTCGTCCGGGCCAACACCATCAAGCGGTGACAACGCTCCATGTAATACATGGTACAAGCCCCGGTATTGCCCAGTTTTTTCAAGGACCAGGACATCGCGCGGTTCCTGCACTACACAAACCATTAAACGATCCCGTTCAGAATCGTTACAGTAAATACAGGCTTCTTTTTCTGCCAGGCTGCCACAATCCGGGCAAAAAGTAAGTTGATCTTTAGCCTCAACCATTGCCCTGGCAATTGATACCACTTCTTCCCGTGGGCAGCGCAGCAGGAAAAAAGCAAGCCTTTGAGCGCTTTTCGGGCCAACCCCCGGAAAGCGGCATAAGACATCAACCAGTTTTTTTAACGGTGCGGGATAGGCCATCAGCTGACGACAAGCCTCCTTTTGTTTTTAAAACATTCCAGGCGGAAGATTCAGGCCACCGGTTAACTTTTGCATTTCCGAAGCTACCATTTCATCTACCCTGTTAAAAGCCTCATTAACGGCAGCGATTATTAAGTCTTCAAGCATTTCCCGGTTTTCTTCGTTCATCACTTCAGGATCGATATTTACTGAAACCAGGTTTTTCTGTCCATTGGCAACAACCCGCACAGCTCCTCCACCGCTGGAACTCTCAACAGTTTTCTGGGCAAGCTCCTCCTGCATCCGGCTCATTTCTGCCTGGGCCTTCTGCAGCTGTTTCATCATTTTTGCCATTCCTCCGTTAGACATTGAGAAAACTCCTTTCAATCTTCTTCAATTATTTTTCCTCCAAAAAGTTCTATTGCATCTTCTGCGCTAACTTTATTTTTCTTATTTTCATTAGGTCTTACTTCTTTCCATTTTCCCTCTGGATCCTTACTCTCCGTAACCTGTTCTTCAGCTATTGAATCAAATGATTTCCGGGCTGTGTTTTCACCAGTTTCTGCTTTAATATTGATCGGCTGGCCGCAAAAGTTGCCAAGCACATTTTCAACCAGTTTACGGTGCTGCTCCTCCATGATCCTGATCTTATGAATTTCATATTCAGGTGCATAATTTAAGCGAACAAGCTGTCCTGTAACCTCAGCAATCGAGGCCGGTTCCAGCCAAGCTGCAGTAGTTTTCTGCCTTTTTTTAATTTCCGCTATGATAGCAGGCCAGGATTCAACTACCTGTTTTATACAGCTTCCTGTACCCTCGTCTTGCTTTTCGCCGGTTTCAACAGGTGTCTCTTGAGGTAAAGATTCTTTAGCCTGAACATCTCCTAATACATCATTTCCTATAGTCTTAACCTCATCTGAGACAGCCTTACCGGGTTGTTCGATAACCGGTACCTGCTCCTTTTTAGAAGTTTCCAGTTCTTCTTCAGCCCGAATAGTTCTCCAGATGGATACAGGCTTCAAGCGCCCGTGAAGGACCCTTAATAACCGAATAAATGCAACTTCAAGAATATAGCGGGGAAAATGGGCATTGCGCAAGTCGCTGCTAACCTCATGCAGCAGTTCCACTGCATCAAGCAGTAAATGCTGTTCTATTTTGCCCCGGTACTGCTCAACAACATTTTCAAAACCATGCAGGTCATCAGAACTGCCCTCCAGTGCTGAATTGAGTAGCAGGCGGGTGAAAACAAATGTGAAATCCCTCATAAACAGGTTTAGATCACGGCCGCTGAAAACAACTTTCTCCAAAACAGACAGCCCGGTATTAAGATCGTTTTCCAGGGCAGCTTTTAACAATTCTTCAATTACATCTGCCCTGGTGGCCCCGGTAACCGCCCGGACCTGTTCTGCAGTTATCTTCTCCTGGCCATAAGCAGAACACTGCTCAAGGACTCCAAGCGCATCTCTCAGGGAACCGTCAGCCAGGCGGGCAATCATATCCAGGGCTTCATTTTCTGCCTGCCAGCCTTCTTCTTTTAAGATATGATCGAGGCGCTGCCTGATCAGGTTTACTGTCAGCAGGTGAAAATCAAAACGCTGGCAGCGTGAGACTATTGTTGAGGGCAGGCGGGCGGGATCAGTTGTCGCCAGGATGAAAACCACATTCTGTGGAGGTTCTTCAAGGGTTTTTAGAAAAGCGTTACATGCTTCAGTTGTCAGCATGTGCGCCTCATCGATTATATAAACTTTGAAGCGGCCTTCCCCACTGGCAAAGCGGCTGCGTTCTCGTAATTCACGAATTTCATCAATTCCCCGGTTAGATGCAGCATCCATTTCAATTACGTCAAGGGATACCCCGGCAGCAATATTTTTACAGGAACTGCATATGCCACATGGTTCTGCAACAGGATATTTTTCGCAGTTCATTGCCCTGGCCAATATTTTAGCCGCAGTAGTTTTTCCTGTCCCGCGGGGGCCGCAAAAAAGATAAGCATGAGCAAGCCTTTCCGCAACCAGGGCATTGCATAAAGTGCGGGTAATATGCTCCTGGCCCATCATGTCTTTGAATGTCAGCGGCCGCCAACGCCTGTATAAGCTGAAGTAAGGCAAACTACAGAAACACCTCCGCTTTTAAGATATTACATCGGCTGCTTCTCTTAAAGCAATAATTGTTTGTTCAAGGGCCTCTTCTTTTACCAGGATATAATCTGTATCATAAGTCGAAATAGCAAAAATACTAATCCCATCCCTGGCCAGGGGATTAAGAAGTGAAGACAGGATTCCGGTTAATTCAAATGGCAGGGGGCCTTTAACCTTAAAAGCGCGAAATCCCTTTTCTGCAACACAATCGGCTGGTATTAAATCTTCGCGGCAGACCAGGGATATCTCATCTTCTGTCCTGGTAATTGAAAAGAAACTACCGCTATCCTGCAGCCCAACCGGGATGGAAGCGCTGCTATTTAAACGGCAAATTCCCAACTTATATGGTAGTAGGAGTAAAATTGGTTTTTTCATAAATTTAAGGCCGTGCACCTGCCTTTGACCGTCATTCCCGGGCGCTGACCGGGCAGTTAGCTCTGACCCGGCACTCCCGTGGCACCCGCAAGAACTCACTTACCGCTGCTTCCTTCCGGACCTGACGGGGTTCATGAGTTTGCGCCGCACGGGACCGGGTCTTCAACACCACTTACCAGGCGCTGACCCCAAAAATGCGCGGCCGGGGGCAGGAATTAAACCCCGCTATAGCGGATTGCGGGTTCAGGACACCGCTACCTCCCCGTCTAGCACGGCCAAACTAAAAAAATGGCGGAGAGAGAGGGATTCGAACCCTCGAGACAGGGTTTTGCCCCATCTACTCGCTTTCCAGGCGAGCGCCTTCGACCAACTCAGCCATCTCTCCACGAATTAATATAGTTCTTTCCTCGGCATATTATACAATGAATAACAAGCAGTTTCAACTATGATGTATTTATCCTTAGCTTGATTCAACTGCTTTTCCCTCTATTTAAATTATCATTATAGACTTAGGAAAGAAAATTTTAAATCTTAGCTATTTGCCCATTTTAAATCAGATTATTAGCCATGAGGCTTGATATTTTAGAAGGTTGGGATGAAACTTTTAGCCCTGGACACCTGTCTATAAGTACAGATAAGGAAAGGAGCATCAGCGCTATGAAGAAAAAACTAAACTACCTGTTAATTATCACCATTATTCTTATCATGTTTTTAGGTGCAAGTTGTCAAGTTAACGATGATGAACCGTACCAGGAGCCCGGGCAAGAACCGATTAGCGGCACCGTTTACAGTCTAGAAAATGGGCGAATATTGGTGGTCAGTGAGCTGGAGGATGTGAATATTCCCCGGAGCGTATGGTTTGAACAGGGATACAGGGCTGTTTCCTTTGCCGTAGAAGAAGACACAGTAGTAGAGCTTGATGGAGAACAGGTTGATACAGGATTTATAGCCAGGGGTCATAAAGTAGATGTCTATCATGAAGGTTTCCTGGCGGAATCCTACCCGGAACAGGGCAAGGCGCTAAGAGTAGTAATAACTGATTCCGAAGCGGCGGAAGAAGAGTATACCGATTCTGGCAGGTTTATCGGGGTCATGGTTAATGAATCTGTTGAACTTGTTGAGATAGAGATAAGTGGTGTGCCTGAAGAAATGCCGTCACGGTTCTATCGCTTGACTGACCAGGCCTGGGATGTTTTTAATGCTCTTGACCTGGAACCGGAAGAAGTAATCATCTTTCGCTACCTGGAAGATGATCAGTACGACGGGTTGATATTTGATCTTGCCCGGATAGAAAATTAAATAAGCGGTAAGTTATATAACACGAAGGGCCCAGGAACTTGATAATACTTACCCGGGCCCTTTATGCTTTCAGTTTACTGGTCTACTGCGCCTATGGGCATAACCATTAGCGGATCACCGCCTGTCTGGATTACATCTGCCAGGGCAGATTCATCAAAAGCGCCTACAGCAACTGTACCCAGGCCCATCTCGGTCGCTGCAAGGTAAATATTCTGGGACGCATACCCTGCATCCATATGTACGTAGCGTTCTCCCCGTTCACCATAGCGGGACTTAGTCCGTTCATAATACGCAACCAGGACGATAGATGCAGGAGCGTTTGCTATAAAACCCTGGCCCAGGGCGGCTTCTGCCAGGCGGTCCCTGAAATCCCCTGATATAACCGGCACCAAAGTATGTTCAGTATGATCATATCGATAAACCCCTGCTGACAAACCGGAAACTTCCCCGGCAACAAGATAAAAGTCTAAGGGATGAGCTCCCCCTGCTGATGGATAAGTTCTTGTCGGCCCGGTCATACCGTCAACACTTATTCCCCCTGCCGCCCAGAGAAGGTACCCAATTTCTGATAAGTCCAGCGCCCTCTCTTCATAGCTGCGATGCGACCTGCGAAGGTAGATGATTTCTGCAAGTTTGCTCTCTTCTAATTCAACTGCAGGTAAAATTGTCTTTTCGCCTGCTTCATCAATAATAATTGTTTCTGCTTCTAAATTATTTTCTTCATGTTCCTGTATGTTTTGAGGAAGTGCTTCCTGGCTGCAGCCAGTTAATAAAAGCTTCATCGTGATAACAGAAAAGAATAATAATCGCAATGATCTACCAAACATTGCCTCACCCCTCTTTAAAGAGGTTTTCTATAACAGTTTGCATATATCCTGTAAGTTAATAAAACTGGTCTACCCTTTAGTAAATAAGTTGATTTAATTCTCAATTCTTTAACATCAAAACCATATATTCAGTTGCAGCCTCTCAGCTAAAAGGGTTTTCAATTTTTACCTTATTTATAATCTGATCGTGATTCAGATCTTCAGTCCAGATAACCCTGCATCTTGCTGCAGCAGCAGAGGCCACAATTAATGCGTCCCAAAATGATATTTTATTTAAGAAGGATATATCAATTGCTTTTTCAATAATTGGTTGATTGATAACTACTGTTTCAAATTTTGAAAGCGAACTGATTATTTTCTTTGCCATTTCTGGCCTGACTTTCAGCTTTTGGGTTGCAACGATATAATATTCTTGTAATACCTGGGTAGATATGACACCTAAACGATCACTTTCAGTTTTTCTTAGCAAATCCCTGGCTTTTGCCTGCTTTACAGGCTCATTTTTATCTAAAGCATAAACCAGTATATTAGTATCAATAAATATTTTCAACATCATATAGATCCTCGCGCTTCCACTTTTTACCCCTGGAATCTGCAGCAGCCTCATCCATTAACCGAAAACTCTCTTCAAGCCAGCTGACAGTTTCTTCAGCGTTATATTCTGCCATACTTTCTCTTACTGCTTCGTTGACCAGTTCAGATAGAGATTTGGAAGTTTCAGCTGCTTTTATTTTCAGGGCTTTATGCAGATCAGCATCAAGGTAAACAGTCGCCCGCTTTGTATATGAACCCATTGAACACCCTCCTTATCACCACTATAACGCTATAACGTTATAACGTCAAGATGGTAAATAATGATTAGCTATTGTCTTTGTTGCAGATGTGGCGCAGAAAATGTTGCTCATGCCTTGACATTTGCATTCTCTTTGAATAAAATCTAATACAACTATTTCTACTAATTTTATATTATATAGCAGGGAACAATTAACTTAAGGAAAGAGTCGACTTCAATGGTGAAAAGACAGTTTGGATTTGACACGCTGCAGGTCCATGCAGGGCAGGAAGAGCCAGATCCTGCTACCGGGGCCAGGGCTGTACCAATTTACCAGACCACATCTTATGTTTTCAGGGACACCGAACATGCAGCCGATCTTTTTGCCCTGAAGGAGCCTGGAAATATCTACACCCGAATTATGAATCCCACAACTGATGTGTTCGAGAAACGAATGGCGGCATTGGAAGGCGGGGTTGGCGCACTCGCCGTGGCATCGGGATCTGCAGCCATAACTTATGCCATCCTAAACATAGCAGGTGCAGGAGATGAAATCGTTTCAGCGGGCACCTTGTACGGGGGAACTTATAATCTTTTCTCCAAAACCCTGCCGCGCTATGGTATTACCACCCATTTTGTTGACCCTGACAATCCTGGTAATTTTCAGGCCCAGATAAATGATTATACAAAGGCCCTTTATATTGAAAGCATAGGCAACCCGGATACCAACATTATTGATATTGAAAAGGTAGCTGCGATTGCCCACAGCTACGGCCTGCCCCTGATCATCGATAACACCTTTGGCACACCCTACCTGATCAGGCCAATAGAATTTGGCGCAGATATTGTTGTGCATTCAGCTACCAAGTTTATCGGTGGGCATGGAACCTCGATCGGAGGTGTGATTATCGACTCGGGCAAATTCAACTGGGCATCCAGTGGTAGATTCCCCGATTTCACCAAACCGGACACCAGCTATAACGGCCTTAACTATGTTGAAGCATGCGGGCCGCTAGCTTATATCATCAAAATGAAGGTACAGTTATTAAGAGATACAGGAGCTGCCATAAGCCCATTCAACTCCTTTCTATTCCTGCAGGGGCTTGAAACTCTTTCTCTTAGGGTTGAAAAACATGTATCAAACGCAAAAAAAATTGCCACATTCCTGCATGAGCATCCCCGAGTTTCCTGGGTTAAATACCCAGGGCTCAAGAATAACAAGTATTACGATCTTGCTCAAAAATATTTTCCAAAGGGACCCGGCTCAATTTTTACCTTCGGCCTAAAAGGCGGCATAGAGGAAGGGAAATTATTTATTGAAAGCCTTAAGGTTTTCTCTCTTTTGGCCAATGTAGCCGACGCAAAATCTCTTGTTATCCATCCGGCCAGCACCACCCATGCTCAACTTGCCGAACATGAACTTGAAACAGCCGG
>SLQM01000053.1 GCA_007131435.1 Syntrophomonadaceae bacterium | reverse complement strand
TCTGCATATTGCAGCATATCTTCTGGTAGCGCTGACAAACTTAAAACATGCCTCATCACCAGGATAACATCATGAATATCTATATAACCGTCCCTGTTTAAATCACCATAAGTGTATTTACCTGAACCATCTGGATCGGCCGGAACCCCGCTGCCTGATGGACTGGCATAGCTGCTTAGATTGTTCGCCTGGCTTACCGTTTTTATATAATAATCATAACTGGACAGGTTGGCTCCGCTGTCTAAGTATTCTTCACGCCCTGTTATGTATTTTAATAAATGATCATAGTTGTTAAAATTCACTGTTGCATTCTTCGGCACCCTGTAAAGCATGTAACCTCTTGCACCGGCTACTGGACTCCATTTTAGTGACACACCGTCGCTATCATTTCTAGCGGTAAAAATTGCCGGTTTCTGTAAAACCAGGTCCGGGTAGCGCTGAAGGGCCGGCCCGGGAACTTTCTTCCGCCAGTAATCATTTAGAGTATTTATGCCATTACTGACAGATGTGTTCAAGCTGCTTTTAAAGGCGCTATAATTATAAAAACTGCTGCCCTTAACCTGGTTATATTTGCTTAAGTAGCGCATCTGGTTTTCAACTTCATTTGGGTTACTTCCCCAGGCTGCACCACCCGTAGTAGCAAAATAGAGTGCGTGTGATGCATAAAGGTTGGTTTTTATACCAGGCCGGTCTATTACCTTTACCCACCAGTCAACCAGGTCTGCATAGGGAGCCGTGGGATGTTCAAATCCCCAGTAGGTTTGAGGCAGGATGTAGTCCAACCATCCTGATTCTATCCACAGTTTACTGTCAGCGTAAAGGTATGACTGGTAATGCTGCTGCCCATCTGTATTTGAACCGCTGGCTGCTGAACCTGTCCCGTTTTTCCAAATCCCGGTTGGGCTAATCCCGAACTGCACAGCCTGATTATTGAGCCTGTTATATTCACTGATGGTCAGGCTGATTTTTTCAACAAGCAGCCTGGTTTGTTCCCTTCTCCAATCTGCAACACCGCTATTGGTAATTGGAAAGTTTCCGCGATACTTTAAAAAGGTCTGGTAGTCTGCATCATCTAAGCGGTTATCGCTGCCAGTGCCGCTGGCGGCATCGAACTTATAGTAAAAATAATCGTCCATGTGGATTGCGTCGACCCTGTAATTATTGATGATTTCACCCACAACAGTTGCAATAAATTCTCTGACTTCAGGCTTCCCCGGGTTAAGGACAACACCGGAAAGCTTGTCGCTGTGATACCATTCAAGGAGATTTTCGGGGTTAGAGGCTGCATTACGGGGATGCTGTTTTTTAGCAAATTCAGTTAAATTTAAATTCTTGTATTCCTCTTTAGGCATGGCAACCCGGTACGGGTTAATCCAGGCATGAAACTCTATTCCCCGCTCATGACATTCTTCAATCATCCATTCCATGGGATCCCAGCCGGGATAATCGCGTGATGTAATCAGGTATTCAGACCAGTAGTTGTAATCTGAACTGTAGAAAGCATCATTCTGAGGCCGCACCTGAAAGATTAGAACATTCATACCCAGGGCTTCCACCTGGTTTAAAAGTACCAGGAATTCATTTTTATATGCCGTGACTGCAGAGCTGCCTGTTCCTGCCTGGCGCGGCATGTCAATATTTAATACTGTTGCAGCCCACACAGCCCTAAATTCCTGAGTCCTGTAGTTGTAGGTTTTTGAAACTGTAACAGGTGTTGTGCTGTTGCGATAGTAAACAGGGGTGCTTGAACCATGGCGATAAAGCACCTCTTCCGAAGAGCTTACAGTAGAAGAAAACAATAAAAGACTTGCAAAGATAATAAAGAACCAGGTAAAAAGTTTTTTGGAAAACATCGAAATCATCTCGCTTCTTTTTCTTTATTTCCCTGCTTTTGCCCTTGCCCTTCAATCTTTCTTTAAGCTCAATTCTTTCAGGCCCTTCACTGTCATTAAGATTTTTGGCACATTATCTTGGATCTTAACTAAATATTAGCTGAATACATGAGGAATTACAAGATATAACATAAAAAAACAGTAGAGAATCATTGCATGGCAAGCTTTACTGAGCTATGATAATTATCATGTAATAGAAGTTAGTTTTTATATTGCAATATAGGAGATTTAAAATGCCCTGGTATTTCGCCCTTAGCGGTTCAATAGTTATAATTCTTGTTTGCACTTATAAAAAAATAAATACCGGTATTACCATGCTGCTGGGCGCTTTGACCCTCGGACTGCTATCCGGGTTATCACCACTCGGGTTTATGCATGTTCTTTATGATGGAATTTGGAACAGTATTACAATTATGCTTGCAATCAGCATCTTGCTGCTGGGTATTTTAGGGCATATTTTGAAAGCTACTGGTGCACTTGACCAGATTATTGAAAACCTGAATGCCCTTATATCTGATATCAGGATTATTGCAGCAGCAATGCCCATGTTAATTGGTATGCTTACAGTCCCGGGAGGGGCGATTCTTTCAGCTCCTTTGTGTGAAGAAGCAGGAAGCCGCTTACAGGTATCACCTCTTCGCCAGGCTGTAATCAATAACTGGTTCAGGCATGTTCTCTATTTTATGTTTCCACTTTTTCCAGGCCTGATCATAGCTTCCGAGCTGTCAGGAGTAAGCCTGGGCCTATACTTTATGCATAACCTGCCCTTGACTATAGTTGGCGCTATTTTTGGTTTCTTCTTTCTATTTAAAGGATACAGCAGCGCCGTAAAAATAGAAGGAGCAAGTTTTTCCTGGCAAAAAGCAGGGTTGCTGATAAAAAGTATTATGCCTTTACTTGTTATCCTGGTCCTGGTGGTTTTTTTGAATATTTATTTCCCCCTGGCACTTTCAGCAGGTATTCTTGTGGCTTTAATCAATTATCTACCCTTTAAGAACTTTTACAATTCCTTTACAGGCCGACTCAAGACAATGATTTTGCCCGGCGTTAAGCTGCCAGTGGTATTGGTGATCATAGGCATTATGCTGTATAAAGAAATGCTTAGCAAGACAGAAGTAATTAGCGATATGACAAACCTGGTTCTTGATGCCGGTTTGCCAATTATCTTCCTGATTGCCGGTATGTCTTTTTTAGTTGGCATGCTGACCGGCGATAATTCTGCCAGCGTTGCTATTCTTTTCCCCCTGTTTATCCCCCTGATACCTGAAGGCGGACTGGTAACATCAGCCTATTTTGCATTTCTTTACGCTGGTTCAACTGCAGGGCACATTATATCTCCGGCTCATCCCTGCTTTTCTTTAACAAAAGAATACTACAGGGTTGAAGTTAAAGACTTTATTTCCCTAACCCTTCCACTCCTTGTGGTTGTCCTGCTGACAAGCTTCATAATTACTCTGCTATTCGGTTATCATTAACTTTATTTCAGCAGGGGCAACCATCAAGGTTGGGATTAAAAGCATATATTTATAATTATTCTATGGTCTTCAGGTTTTTATCCAGGTACTGCTCTTTACAGAAGGCGCGCTGCAATTTGCCTGAGCTTGTTTTCGGCAATGTTCCCGGCTGAACCAGCATGGTATCCCGCGGGGGAAAACCTACAATTCCGGCTACCTGTTCACGGATCGCTTTCTTAACTGCATCGTGATCATCTGCTTTTATTTCAGCTACAACTACAATCGATTCTTTCCTTTTGCTGCCTTCAACCCCGAAGGCGATAACATTCCCGGCCCTTACTCCTTCTACCGTTCCGACAGCCCTTTCAATATCCTCTGGGAAAATATTTCGTCCGGCAATTATGATCACATCTTTGATTCTTCCGCATAAAATTAACTCAGGTGGGCCGCTGCCAGGGCCTTCGACAAAGTAAGCGAGGTCACCGGTTTTCAACCAGCCATCGTCAAAAAGCACTTCATTTAGTTCCGGGCGTTTGTAATAGCCTTTCATCACGGACGAACCCTTAATCTCAAGTTCACCTACTTCTCGCATACCCCTGAAACCGCCTGTTTCAAGATTCCTGATCCGCATTTTTAGCCCGGGGATTGGAGTTCCAAGCAGGGGGAACGATCTTGCCCCTGCTTCTCCGGGGTTTGCAGGGCGGGCAACTCTTTCAGCTTCAAGCGCCTCGCGATCTACGGTGTCAACAGCCATACCCCTTAAAGGCGGAGGGAAAGTACCGCCCAGTGAAAGCTCAGCCATACCGAAGGCGCAAAATACAGCTTCAGCCCTAAATTGATGAGGCTTTGCCGTTTTGATCAATGTTTCAACGACTTTAGGGTCAACCGGTTCAGCACCATTGAGGGCAATACGCACCCTGGAAAGGTCAAGCATCTCATTTGTTGCTGTCATGCGGCTGAAAGCCCTTGCCGCTAAAACCCACGAAAAGTTAGGCCCGGAAGTTACTGTTCCCTGGTAATCATGCATCCAGCGCAGCCAATCTGCCGGCCTTGAAAGAAAATCCTGGGGTGACGCCAGCACCAGGGAACAACCTACAACCATGGGGACGATTAACAGCCCAACCAGGCCCATGTCATGATAAAGCGGCAACCAGGAGACAAATATATCTTCTGGATTGGTTTTAGATGCTTCGATCATGCCAAAAACATTTGCTTCAAGGATCCGGTGCGGCAGCATCACTCCTTTAGGGCTTGAAGTTGAACCCGAGGTAAACTGCAGGATTGCGAGCCGTTCCGGATCATATGGGACTTCCTCATAATCGGCTGTCGTTGGCCTGTCATCATACGGTTCAAGTTCGTTCAATAAAATTACCGGGGGATCACCAGGCTTTACTTCATGGAAAGCAGCCAGATCGGGATCTAAGAGGAGCCGGCTGATATCGCCATGTTTCATTAAGGCCCTTGTTTGGTTGGCAAACTCCTCCACGGAACTGAAGCGCATGGGAATGGGAAGCATGCTAACACTTGCCCCGGCCAGCCAAACAGCCTGGATAGCCGTTACCAGGTTCCTGGTAGTAGGGCCAAGCAGCGCTACATGGTCTCCTATCTTCACTCCTTTATCCTGAAGAATAGCAGCCATTGCTTTAGCATCTTCATGCAGTTGGCCCCAGGTAAGGGTCAAGTCCTTGTTGTTGTCCCCTTTCCCTGCAGCTGAACCGACAAAGGTAATTGTTTTGTCTTGTTGTGCCACTTCTTCTATACATTCAAGCAGGGGCCTGATGACCAGGCCATCTGCGGATGTTGATATAATAACTTCCTGATTACTGTTTCCCGTCATATCTTTCCTCCTCAATTTTCTATTATGCCTAGTTCCTCTAGGTATAAGCTATTATAAGTCCAATCTTTATTTCGTTTATTCTGCCTGCCAATCTTCTTACCGACCACGGAAACTAAAAGGGACGGTCCCGGTAAAGGCAGGCACCATCCCTTTTGATAATCTAATTAGCCTGGCCACTCTAGTAAGGTTTAGTCTTCTTTGCCAGGTAATCAAGCAGGAAAGGATTTAATACTTTTATATACGTACCTTTCATACCAAGAGAACGGGACTCAATAACTCCCGCACTCTCAAATTTACGCAGTGCATTAACGATAACTGAACGGGTAATGCCAAGCTGATCGGCAATCTTGCTGGCAACCAGTAAACCTTCAACGCCACCCAGTTCCTCAAAAATGTGTTCTACGGCTTCGAGTTCTGAATAAGAAAGAGTTGCCACTGCCAGTTGAACTACAGCCTTATTGCGGGCATCCTCCTCAATTTTTTCGGTCTGGGCACGCAGTATTTCCATCCCGACAACAGTGGCCCCGGTTTCAGCCAGAATTAAATCTTCTGCGTCAAAAAGCTCGTTAAACCTTGCCAAAAGCAGAGTTCCTATTTGTTCGCCTCCACCAATAATCGGTATAATTGTAGTTATTTTATTGGCAAATAAACATCTTTCTGCATCTAAAAATACACAGTCATTGGTTTTTTGGCGTAAGTTTACGCGAGATTCATCTTCCCTCATCAAAAATTCATTATATTTTTCGGGAAAGAAACCATCTTCCAAAACATTATTTACCATCAACTCGCATTCAAATTCATCAACCAGCGACCAACCAAGGATTACACCCTGTTTATCAGCAATATAAACATTGGCATGAATCACATTTTTAAGAACCTCTGCTACTTCCTTAAAATCAACGTGCTGGCCTGCGGATTTCTGAAGAATCTTGTTGATACGACGAGTCTTCTCAAGTAGAGGAGAAGAAATCACGTCCTTCACCCACCTTTCATCACTTTTAGATTTATAAAATATACTTTGTAAGGTCTTTATTTTTGACCACTTTCTCAAGTTTGTCCTGCACATAAGCCTGGTCTACTGTAATTTCACCAGCTTTGTCTTCATAAGGCAATTCGAATGACAGATCTTCGAGTACTTTTTCCATTATTGTATGCAACCTGCGAGCTCCAATATTCTCCATCTCCTGGTTTAAATAGCAGGCTGTCTTTGCAATCTCGTCAATGGAATCGCTGCTAAAGTTTAGCTTCACCCCTTCCGTCTCCAGCAATGCTTTATACTGCTTAATCAAAGCATTATTTGGTTCAGTGAGGATACGTTTAAAATCCTCTTCCGTCAGGCTGTTTAACTCAACCCTGATAGGAAACCTGCCTTGCAGTTCAGGGATTAAATCCGAAGGCTTGGATGTATGAAATGCCCCTGCTGCTATAAACAGTATATGATCAGTCTTAACAGGGCCGTACTTAGTAACAACCGTTGAACCTTCCACGATTGGCAGTATGTCTCGTTGGACTCCCTCTCTAGATATATCTGGCCCAGATCCATGATAATCTTTACCGGCAATTTTGTCAATTTCATCTAGAAAAATAATTCCCAACTGTTCTGCTCTTCTCAAAGCTTCACCGGTTACGGCATCCATGTCAATTAAACGCTGGG
>SLQM01000129.1 GCA_007131435.1 Syntrophomonadaceae bacterium | reverse complement strand
TAATCCGCTTTGTTGGCGGCGGTGCGCTCTCGGAGCTTACCGGTCAAATGCTGGCTGACATCACGGGTCGTGAAATTGAGACAGTTGAAAACCCACAGAATGTAGGTGCCGTAGGCGCCGCCCTAATCATCGGCCTCGGCTTGGGTATCATTGAATCTTTCAGCGCTGCAAAAGAAATGATTCGTACTAACAAAAAGTATACCCCGAACCCGCTAAATAAAGAGGCCTATGATAAAAATTTCAGGGTTTTTAAAAACCTCTATAAAAGTAATAAGGGAAATTTCCAGGCGCTTGGCCACAAATAGCTATCACTTCATGCATCCTCTTGCAGCTTCTCAAACCATGCCCGGGGAAGTCCAAATCATTTAATGCCAGGGCAATTACCGCAATGATGAAGGTGCTTTAAATTTTATCTAAAACCAGGCTAACTCGATTAAATGCGCCAGCACCCCGGCCAGTACACACAGGGGGATGCCTATGCCCATCCTGACAAGGCTGAATTTTAAACCCAGGAAGCCGCCTTCAAATGGCAGCTTGGAGAGGTTAAGAAAAGACCATGCACAAAGCAGCGCTATTGTAGTGCCCAGCCCGGCCCCGGCATGGTAGACAGTGGCTATGATCGGGTAGGAAGCGTAAGGCCCAATAGCCATGATTGTCCCGCCAATTACTCCTAAAAGGATACCGGTCATCCCTGCTTCCTGTGCCAGCCAGCGTTTTATAAATTCTTCCGGGATTAATACTTCCAGCAAACCGGCCAGCAGCATGGCCAGGATAATGATCGGAAGGGCTATAACCAGCTGCCTGGAACTGCTCCGCAGCCCATCCCTGTATTTGCCGCTGCGGTAATTAATGATCAGCAGTACCACAGCCAGTATGGTAAAAACAATGATTGTAAGGGTCACTGCCAATCACCACTTTTTTCAGGATCACTGCTTAACCCGTGCGGGAAAAAGCGCCGCGCAAGCAGGCCCATGATAATCGGGAAAGGTAAAGTTAAAAGATTTCTAAGCAGTGCCAGGCCCGGTGTAGTCAGGCTGGCCTCCAGTGGCAGGCGGGTAAGATCGTAGCCCTGTTTGCCGCCCACAAAGGAGAAGATCAGGTAGAAAGGAATTCCCTTGCCCTTAAACCCGGCCAGGAAAGGATAGAAGATATAAGGGCCGCCGGGGAAAAGGCCACCTGCCATGGCGCTGAAGACAATGCTTTTCAACCCGGTGTACCTGCTCAGCCACTTGCTGATCATCTCAGAGGTCACCATGACCTGCAGCTGGCCGATTACAATGAAAGCGACAGCGATCAGCAGGGCAGCGCGTAGAGCTGTTCGCAGTGCCTGGGTTAAACCTGCAGCTACAAGTTCGCTGCCCCCGGCGAAGTAGGCTGCCGTCAGCAGAAGCGCCACCGCTGCCAGCAAAACATATAGTGTGTTTTTCACTATTTATGCACTCCCTTGATGTTTTGTATTATTTATTTTCTGCAGAAGCACCGTTCTTATCAGCTAAACTTCTTCGGTTCGTTATTTAATTCCTCTATTCTTTTCGAATGGTTTATTTTCATAAAAAATTACAAATAAACATGATATAATACAAGATATTAATATAGAGAAAACTTTATCACTTGGACGGAGGGGCTCAGATGGAAAGAAAAAAAATAACAGCGCCGGATGGATCGACATACGATGGAGAATTGAAAAATAATAAGCGTCACGGCTATGGGGTTTGGACCAGGCCTGACGGGACAAGGTATGCCGGCCTGTGGGAGATGAATAAACCGCACGGGGAAGGAACATTATTCATGGCCGACGGTACGGTTTACAGCGGAATGTGGAAAATGGGCAAGAGGCATGGACAGGGAACGCTTACTTATCCCGACGGGCAAAAACAAGGTGGAACCTGGGCGGAAGGAAAATTCACGGGAGAAATAGCACCAGGTGACAGCAGGCCGGATTATTGCCATGAGCTGGAGAAAGAGAACTGGGAACTGCAGATGAAAGTTGCTGAACTTGAAGAAGGAAGACGGCCCAAAAAAGGACGTCGCCCGATTACTTTTTCCTATTTAAAAAGGTTTAACCTGGTGATGGGATTTCTGCACCTCATCCAGGGCAGTTTAATGTTTATATTTGCCCTCACCATTGAACGAATCAGCGCCTTTAAAACCCCGGTCTGGTCGTATTTCCTGGAATTTGATACAGAGCTGATGCGCCTGGTAACCCGGCCGGAGCAGATTTGGGAAGTGCCTTTCGCTATGTTTGTTTCTTTTTTCCTGCTGCTTTCAGCACTGGCCCATTTTATCATTGTCATGCCGAAAACAAATCAAATCTATGTCCGTGATTTAAAGAAGGGCATTAACAGGTTCCGCTGGTACGAGTATGCCCTCAGCTCCTCACTGATGATAATCCTCATCGCCATGCTCTTCGGCGTCTATGATGTCGGTGCCCTTATCGCCATTTTTGTGCTTAACGCATCAATGAACCTGTTTGGTTTACTGATGGAACAGATTAACCAGTATACAGAGAAAACCAGCTGGTCAGCCTTTGTCTTCGGCTGTATAGCCGGTATTGCTCCCTGGGTTATCATTATCATGCACGCCCTGGGTAACGCCAACCCGGCTGAAGTGCCCTGGTTCGTATATGCCATAATCGGTTCCTATTTTGTTTTCTTTAATCTCTTCCCGATTAACATGGTTTTACAATACATGAAGGTTGGGCGCTGGGCCGATTACCTCTACGGAGAGCGGGGTTATATTATCTTAAGTCTCCTGGCTAAAAGTGTGTTAGCCTGGCTGGTCTTTTCCGGTGTAATGCAGCCAACCTAAGATTGCTTGAGCTATTAAGGGGGACTGTTTTTTACATCTTGACAGCAAAGCTTTTTGAATATTAGCTTTATATATGGTTTAATGTATATAATGACCTTAGTTTCTGAAGGAGTGGATAGTATTGAATAAAGATAAGGGATTTGTTATCAAAGTAGTGGTAGCGGCAACTTACCTGGCCATGGTTCTTGTAAATGCCCTGGCCAATGCCATACCGATTAACGGGGTTACAACAGGGGGCGTATCTGATTCCTACCCGGACCTTTTTGCCCCGGCACCATTAACTTTCGCTATCTGGGGGTTAATCTATATTCTTCTGGCCGGCTATACCCTTTACCAGTTCGGTTTATTCCAGTCTGACCGCGGTGCGGCAAGGGAAGATCTGTTCCAGAAGGTAGGGGTCCTGTTTGCCATCTCTTCAGTGGCCAACTTCCTCTGGATCTTTGCCTGGCACTATGAAGCTATCTGGCTTTCGCTGATTTTCATGATCGTGATCCTGGTCTGCCTGATCATGATTGCCAACAGGTTAAGTGCGGAAGAGTTCTCGCTCAAGGAAAAGGTGTTTATCAGGCTGCCTTTTAGTATCTATTTCGGCTGGATAACCGTGGCCACCATTGCCAATGTTACCACATTCCTGGTCAGTATCGGCTGGGGCAGCATGGGTAGGGCCGACCAGTTCTGGATGGTGATTATTTTGCTGGTTGGGGCAGCAATCGGTATCCTCCGGATGCGAAGAGATAAAGATTATGCATACGGCCTCGTAATTCTCTGGGCTTATGCCGGAATTCTTAATAAACATATCTCCCCGGCTGAATTTGCCGGCCAGTACCCGGTGGTGATCATTTTCACCATAGTCAGTATTATTCTTTTAGTATTAGCAAAGGTTTTCCTGTTTTATCCAGTGTATAGAAAAGCCTCTGAAATATAACTGGGTAGTTTGTATACTAAGGAGATGTAATCAGAAGGAGATGACTATAGGTGCAGGAAGGCATGGATTTACTTAGAATATTATGGCCCCTTATAGTTTTTCAGTTCTTACTTTTTCTGTGGGCGCTTATAGACCTGATCCGCAGAAGGCAGGTCAAACACCTGCCTAAATGGGCCTGGGCCCTGATCATCATCCTGGTTAATCTTTTCGGCCCAATTATTTACCTGGTGTTTGGCAGAGGAGAGGAATAAAATCAATACCTATGCTCTTGAAGTTAAAGGCCTGACCAAGCACTTTGCGAACCACCGGGCGCTGCAGGAAGTAGATTTTACCGTGCAGCAGGGCAATATCCACGGGTTCCTGGGCCCTAACGGAGCCGGCAAAACTACGGCGATAAAAATTATTTTAGGCCTCATACCGGCTACCGCTGGTAAAGTTAATGTTATGGGTGAACCTTTAACCTATGGTAAAAACCTCCGCTACCTGCAGCATACCAACTACCTGCCCCAGGACCCGGTTTTTCCGGAAGGGTTAACAGGCAAAGAAGCGCTGGGCCTGGTTGCAGATATCTACAAGCTTCCTTACAAGGCAAGCCGTAAAAGACTGGGTAAGCTTTTAGGCTATTTTCAACTGGAAGATGCAGCTAACCGCAAGGTAGGAGCTTATTCACGGGGTATGCAGCAAAGGCTGGGGCTTGCTGCTGTTTTGCTCACCGAACCGAAACTGATGATTTTGGACGAACCGGTATCAGCTCTTGATCCCGAGGGCAGGCGCAGGGTACTAGATATAATTTCCAGGCTTAAGGGCCGGGCTACCGTTTTCTTTTCCAGCCATATCCTGGCCGATGTAGAAAGGGTTTGCGATCATGTAACAATTATCGATCACGGCCGAAAGCTGCTGCAGATCAGCACCGGTGAACTGCTGAACCGTTATGCCATGGAACAATACCTGGTCAGCGTCAGGGCCGACCAGCGCAGGGAGGCCGCCGCCCTGATCAGGCAGCATAAAGCGGTACGTGAGGTAGTCCCGCACCTGGATAAGCTGCTTATTATATCAGAGCCGGGCGAGGCAGTTGCCATGGCTGAACAGATGATCCCGCTTCTTATCAGCAGGGGTATCGTGGTGACTGAGTTCATGCAGAACCGAACCGACCTGGAAGAAGCATTTTTCAGGGTGTTGGAAGAAAATCACCGGGGAGGAGAAGTTGAGTGAAAGTTTTAATCTTAAAAGAGTTCCGTTCTAACTGGCGCAGCTTTCGCTACCCTGCTTTCCTGCTGGTAATTCTTTTCTTTGCCCTGCTTGATCCACCGATGATCGCTTACATGGATGAAATTCTCGGCTATTTCGCCACGGGGGTAGAGATAGCTTTCCCTGAGCCCACCCCGGCGGATGCCTTTGCTTCGTACCTGTCAGATGCTTCACAGATCGGGTTGATGGTCCTGATCTTTGTGCTGATGGGCAGCGTAGCAAAAGAAAAAGAAACGGGCGTTGCCGGGTGGATGCTCAGCAAACCGGTCAGTCGCTGGCAATTTTTAGGCGCTAAATATCTTGTCCACTGCCTGGTAATAATCTTCGGTATCCTGGCCTGCAGCGTCTTAGCCTATTTTTACACCATGAGCCTGCTTGGTTCTATACCAATTGAGCAGGCAGTTCTTGGAACGCTTGCCCTGATAGTTTTTGCCCTCCTGATTGCCTCTATAACCTTTTTCTTCTCCACCGTTTTAAAATCGCCTCTACAGGCCGGTGGGGCGGCAATTTTCATCTTTTTTGTCAGCGGTATCCTAAACATGCTGATTGCAAACAGTGCCGCTGCCGACTTCTACCCCAATACCCTCCTGGCCAATATGCTGCCCCTGGTAAACGGCACCGCGGAACTGCCAGATGTTGCAGGGCCTCTTGCAGTAACCCTTGCCCTCAGCCTGCTGCTGTTTTTACTATCTGGTTTATTTTTCAGAAAGATAGAACTGTAGCGTGAAACATTAACTGTGACTTTGGGCTCTGGAAGTTTATTTGTTATAATTAAACATAGAAAAAGATAGATTACATTTTAGACACATCATTTAAGCCAGCAATTGTTATCACCACGAGCCCTTATTATTCAAAACTTCATGATCACTATACCAGGAAGTAGTCGATAAATACTATTTACTCCACCTGACCATGCATTAACGGTTATAAGGGCTTTTGATTTGGTAAGAAGGATGGAGGAGGTGTGAAGAATGAAGAAAAAGATTATGGTCTTCTTTATTTTCTCTGTCATTGTATCTATTTTTTTTACCGGATGCCAGGAAGAGATTTTTACACAACATCTGACCATGAGATGGGGTATCCCCGAAGAGATAAGAGGCTTTGAGGGGTTTGAAAGAAAGCCTGAAGGGGAAAAAGTTGAGCTGATCAATCAAGACACGCTGAAAGTAGAGTGGTATTCAGGAGAAAGCTATATCCTTCCAATAAGTGCAACATCAGAAAAGGAAATGAAAGGGGTAAGATATAAGGGCAGCGGTATACCTGTTTACCTAGAGCTGGAATGGCTTAATCCATGGCAAGAAAATTGGTATGCCCTGGATGAAATTCCAGTAGAGATGATTAGAGCAGAAGTAAGGGAAGAAAATGGTTTGATTAATATTGATTTTGGTCCACCGGAAGGCGCTGATTTTGGTGAAGGGACGAACCGGGTAATCTGGTTCCGAATAACTCCTACAGAACTTGCTGAATTTACTTTTGAAATTTATGGGTATTTACCGGCAGAAGAAGAATCTTCCCGTGAACGTGTTTCAAATATTATAACCCTTCAGGCAGAGGTGATTGCGCGGTAAAACCTGTGAAAGCAGGGAAAAAGTATAACTTAAAAAAGCAAACACCCCTAAAGAGGTGAGAGCCTTATGATGCCTTATATCATTATCGGGGATATAGCAATACGGACATACATTATTTTCATGGTGCTAAGTGCCTTAACCCTGGTCTATTTTATTTTATACCGGGAGATACCTTCCCGGAAAAATGAAGAACCTTATCTTGAAATATTATCCGCTCACTTCTGGAAGATGATATTACTGTCCCTTGTACTGGCTATAATCGGGGCCAGGCTGGGCTTTGTACTTGTTCACTTAGACCTTTATCTCCAACGTCCATGGTGGGCGGTACTAGCTTTCTGGAGAGGTGGGTTAACCTTTCACGGTGGGTTAATATTGGTGCTTTTAGGTGTTGCCTTTTACTCCTGGCGGCTCAGTTTGCCCTACTTAAAGCTGCTTGATTTGCTGGCACCCTATATAGCCTTGATCTATGCCATAGGCAGAATCGGTTGTTTTTATAACGCCTGCTGTTATGGCCACGTCACTGAAATGCCCTGGGGTGTAGTTTTACCCACCCTGGATGACCTGGCCAGGCATCCCACTCAAATTTATTCTGCCCTGTTTTCCCTGGCCATATTTTTTATTCTTTTGCAAAAAAAACATTTTGCTGCTTTTCCCGGGGCTATTTTTACCTGGTTTGTAATACTACACAGCGCCTACCGTTTTGTGGTGGAAATTTTCAGGGTTAGCCCACCATTTCTATACAGCTTCAGTATGGCCCAGGTTGTTACCGCAACCCTTGTTGTCGCGGGTCTGTTGGCCCTTTTATGGCAGAGAAAAGCACTCATCAAACAAGTTAATGGCGACTGATTATAGAAGTGCAGCTTCCTATGTCTTAAAGGCCCTGTAATAATCTTCAGTGACCATAATTTGCCCTCCATTAACCAACCTGTCAAGGTGCTTGGAAATCATGGTTTTTTCCATGAGCATGAACATTTCCCGGGGTTCAGGAAACTGCCCGTAGATCAAAGCTTCATCTACTATATCCTCGAGAGTGCGGTTTTTCTGCAGGAAGTGCAGCAGCTTTGCTTCCCGCTCAAAGATCTTTTCTTTATATCGGTCCAGCCTGTCCAGGATATTATGCCGGCCCCGGAAAACTTCCTTGTGACTGGAAATAGCGATATCAAAATCGAACTTCTTCACTTTTTCAATAGACTTGATAAAAGAGTCAATATCAGAGTCCAGGTAGCCATATAAGGGGCCGAATGATGAAAGGTCAAGATCTGCCAGGAAGATTATCCCGGCCGTTGGTATGTAAAAGCTACAGTGTCCTGCTGAGTGACCGGGTGTATGTACTACCTCGAGTTCGTGAGAACCAAGCTTGAAGCGGTGGCCGTCATTAAATTCCAGGTCAACCCGGGAATCTCGAAGCTGGAAGAGAGTTTGTAAGAATTGGGCGGCAGGCTGCTGCAGCTCTGTGCCCATTACTCCAAAAAGCTCCAACAATCGATCCACCGATCTCACTGCAGCAGCATCAAGATGGTGAGTGCAGATCCTGGCATCTTCAAAATATTGATTGCCGGGAATGTGGTCTTCATGGCCGTGGGAGATCAGAACCATGTCGATTGAATAATCCTGCGCAACCTGCTTTGCGCGGTTTGGCCCCATTCCGGTATCTATCAGCATTTTGACCGAATCATCGATGAGCAAAGAATTGGCGTATGGGTATCTGCCCCTGTTTTCACCTTCAATGAGATAGATTTTTTCCGCGATCAATTCATACATAGATTTTTATTTCCTTTCGGCTGACAAGAATATATTTAAGCAAATATCACAATTTCCCCTTACCGCATTTGTCTTCTTACTCCTGTTCCTCATGTCCGGTTCCCCACAGGTAAAATGCTTCGCCTGCGTTTTTCAGATACTCCAGTATTACCTGGTCTGAATTAGAACCCAGAGCCCCGGAATTGACCAGCATGGCCAGCCCATGCGTGAAAATCCAGGTGTACTGGATTAGCGCCCCCTGCCCAGATTCTTTTAATTTTAACAGTTCCTGGCCGGCAGCGCTATCTGACCCAAACTCGGAAAAGAATGTATCTCTCATATCTGGCATAGTTTCCAGGTTTAACCTCCTCGGCCGATCCAGGTATAGGAAACGAAACAGCTGTTTTTCGTCTCTTGCGAATACAACGTATCCGAAAGCCAGGTTAAGAAGGGTGTGCTCCGTATAAGGGCGCTGCTGGAATTCTCTAAGCATGCTGCGGGCTTTTACCTGCAGTTCTTTTTCCAGGTCTTCCACGGACTTAACGTGTGAATAAATCGGCATCGTTGATGACCCCAGTCTTTTAGCGATGGCCCGGGTGGTAACACCCTGCCAGCCCAGTTCCCTGGTTAACTCAAAGGCGGCGCTTATAATCTGTTCATAAGAGTAGACACTTGGTTGTTTCAAAAGTATCACCTTCTCCTCTTCACATTATCTGGCTTAGTTCTTAAGGATGCTTAAAACAGTAATCCTGCTGCAGGCAGGGCAAAAAGTACGCTGTAAATAGCTATCTCCAGCCAGAATTTCCAGATTTTACTGCCCTGCATATATTTTTGTTTCATGTAGACAAAACCTTCTATATTTGTTGGAAAAGGAACAGCGCTTGATATTTCCGTGTAGACAAACATTAATCCTGCAAAGAAGAAAAAGCGCGCCAGGAAAGAGATCTCTGCCAAGGATCCTAAAACAGGATAGAGGACAAGCGACATGATGATGCCCCTTACCAGCTGGGCCGGAATAAAAGTTTTCTGCACATGCTTGCTTTCAACTGAGTCGGCCATATCCCGTAAATAGTCTGCGTAGCGATCCTTGCTTTCGTAAATGTCCTTACTTATTTTCAGGGCAATTACCCCGGCAATGATGTAAGCGGCCGTGTGAATAACTGTGAACCATACTGTAAAGACCAGGTAACTCATTGTTAAACCTCCCATATTTTGTTTTAGTGGTAACAGCCATATATAATAACACATGTTATTATATATAACATATGTTATATTGTCAAGAGGTTAATTACAGGAAAAGGGATCTTTCTCTATGCCTATGAAAGATTAGGATATTATCTGAGCTGTGACAAAATACATGGCAAGGGACAAGGACGTTTCTCTCTGTTCCCTCATGACCCTTTTGCTTGTTCCTCTGTGGCCCAAAATAGCATCAGTTTGCAAGTTGCCTGATCCATGATAGGATCAGGGGTAGAACTGTTGCTATTCAAGATTTGACCCGGCTAGTATGGGAACTGATTATGAATGGGAAAAAACGAGGTGCCTGGTAGATGAAAAAGAAAAATAAAGAATCAGTATGGGATTATCCCCGACCACCCAGGGTTGAACCGTACCCTGGTTTGATTGAAATAGTTCACAAAGGTTTTAACCTGGCAAAGAGCAGCGGCAGCTTTCGCGTCCTTGAAACCAGCCATCCGCCGGTTTTCTACATCCCGCCGGAAGACATTATGATGAATCTGCTTCAAAAAGCGAACAGAACAAGCATGTGCGAGTTTAAAGGTATGGCCGTATACTTTAACCTGGTCACTGAAAACGAACAGATTAATAACATAGCCTGGTGCTATGAGAATCCCCGGCCCGGCTTTGAGGCAATAAAAGACTGCCTTGCCTTTTACCCCTCGAAGGTAGAGGCTTGCTATGTAGACGGGGAGAAAGTCAAAGCTCAGGAAGGTGACTTTTACGGGGGCTGGATTACTTCCAACCTGGAAGGCCCCTTCAAAGGCGGCCCAGGAACCTGGGGCTGGTAAATCATCTGCGCTTAATATTGCCGGGCTGAAAGCTTCCCTATGCCGGCATAGCTGCTCCAGAAGATCTCAATACTCCATTCGGCCAGGTCATTATGGATATATAAGGTAGTGCTATCAAGGTCAACCTTAAAATAACCTTCCTTGTTTTCCGGTATACCTGCATTCACGGCAGGAATAAATATCGTGCCTGCTCATGAAGAGCGCCTGGTATAATCAAGCGTATATACTTCACCTTCAGCAGACATTTCTTTCATGGCATCGGCTGTAATCCTGATGGCAGGAGCTTCATCTATGTAGATGTCTACAGCGCCAGAACTATCTGAACAGCCGGTAAGCATTAATAAAATCAATAAACAGCTGTAGGTTATTGCCAGCACGAATCTCACTATTGTCATCTCCTATGTATGATAATCTTAATTAATATTAATATTATTTCAATTATACCATTTACAAACAAGAACAGGTATGTTAAAATATTCACATGCGGATGATCAAAAGGCTTGTAGTAAAAAGAAGTCATTTATCTTGCAGTAGGCCAACTGCAAAACCCAAATTAATAGGTTTGGACTATTGACTTTCGGCTTGATCGCACAGCTTAAAGTGGTAATGCTTGATGGCTTGCTTAATGCTGTGCGTACAGATAGATAAACAAGCATAATAATTAAGGAGGTAATGTTATGAAGTACATGGTAATTTTGATTGCATTAATGCTGCTGGCAATGCCTTTTACAGCAGGTTGTGAGACAGATGTCCCTGTCGATGAGCCGGTGGATGAACCAGTTGATGATCCAGTAGATGATCCGGAAGTTGAAACCTACAGTGCTGTGTCTACTGCTGACCGTTTCGGCTATGTCGAAGTTGAGATAGACGTGGTTAACGGGGAAATAGTAGATGCAAGAGTCAGTGAATTCGACGGTTTCGGTTTCCTGAAAGATTATGAAACCTACGCAAATGGTGGGGAGCTATGGCCCTACCTGGAAGAATCTCACCTGGCCCTGGCTGAATGGATAGTCGAAGGTGACACCTGGGATGTTGACATCTTCACCGAGGCAACCGGCACTTCGGAGAAAGCAAGAAGCGCAGCCAGGCATGCCATGATCAGGGCTGGCCTGGAAGACCCTGTAGGTACAGAGTATTTTGACGGCACCTTCATGGGTGTATCTTCCATGGGTGAAAGAGACCAGCTTGGTGTGGCCTGGGTTACTATCGAAAATGACGAGATAGTAGATGTTGTTCTTGAGGAAGCGGCCCCGGACGATGAAGGCCAGTACGCCTTCAAGGATGAAGATTATGCTGCAGGAACAGGCTATACCGAATTCCATGAAGCCCAGGAGGAAATGCCGGGTTGGTTCATAGAAGCACAGGGACCAGATGTTGATATTTTCACTGAAGCAACAACCAGTGCTGAACTGTGGATGGAAGCAGTTAGAAACGCACTTGACGCAGCAAGGGTAAATTAAGCTATAATTTACCTGAAAGGTTGCAAAATATAATATGAGCGCATGCTCCGGTAAAGGGCATGCGCTTTTTTCTAGTATTCGCGGGCTGCCAGCTGCTCAGTGTTTTCAGTGCTGACCCAAAAGATTTCTATGTTTCGATCAAGTAGGTCTTTATGAACATATAGGGTTGCGTTATTAAGTTCAACAATAAAATAGCTATTTCCATCATCAGGTATTCCTGCATCCACGGCAGGTGTGAATACTTTACCTGCTCACGTGAAGCAAGTCGTGTAACTAAGGGTATGTGCTATGCTGCCAGATTCCAGCTCTTTTAAAGCTTCGGCCGTGATCCTTATACCAGGCGCTTCGGTTAAGTAGATATCTTCATAGACAGGGTTATCTGTGCAGCCTGATAATATGAAAAATAATAAACAAATGACAAATATTGGCATGGTTATTCTCACCATTCATGTCCCCTTGCAAGGTAACTATATTTAAAATATTGGCATACTAGTTATTGCAGTGCTATCAATCTGGGTCTGGCGATACATCAGGCTCCACCTGGTAAGCATTGGCCAGGCTGTTGGTTCCGCTGAATACATCTACCACGGCAATTAATTCGGCAACTGCTTCGTTATCAAGTCCAAGCCGCTTCACGGCGGCTGTGTGAGAGTGTATTCAGTAGCGGCAGTTATTTGCTATCGATACTGAGAGGGCAATAATCTCTTTAGTCAGCAGATCCAGTTTACCGGGCTTCATCACTGTCCTTAATTTATTCCAGGTTGCTTCCAGGTGATCGGGGCTGTTTGAAAGGGCCACCCAGAAATTCGGGACGTAGTCAATTTCCTTGGTTGCCTTAATATCGTCATAAACTGCTTTTACTTTCCCAGTTGCTTCAGCTTCCGAAACAGTTTTCAAGAAAGCCATTTCCTGCACCTCCATTATGTTGTCAAAATTTTAAACAATTATACCATGAAAAAAATGAGACAGGGGGGAAGGGGTTTTATTCTCATATTTTTTCTTTTACAAAGGTTAGCCGATTCTGTAACTACCTCTCACATTGCTGGTTTCTTATCAAAGAACAATAGAAATGGTTGGACCAAAATGCTGAGAGAGGTTCGTGCTTAAAATATTGACATAAGTGTCAGGTAGTTGTAAGATTAATTAACAAGTCTTGATATTTTGAATCTTGAAAGGAATATTAGCATTGAAAGACTTATTTCTTGATTACAAAAGCCTGGCTGACCTGCTGAATAGGAGCGCAGCTGAATACGGTTCAAAACCACTTTTCTTTTTTCCCGATGATAACACTGAAATCAGTTATGAGCAGTTTTTAGAAAGGGTTAATAAAACTGCAAACATGTTAAAAGATTTAGGAATAGGCAGGAAGGATCGGGTAGCTGTAATGCTGCCCAATATGCTCGAGTTTCCAGTGCTTTGGATGGCAATTACCAGGATTGCTGCTGTAATAGTTCCCACAAACAACAGCTACAGGTCAGTTGACCTTGAATATGTATTAAAAGATTCCGGGGCTAAAGCACTTTTTATCCATGAGGATAGTTATCATGTTTTTGAAGAAATCCGGGAAAAATGCAGCGAGCTCGATCATGTAGTATCCGTCGGCAGAAACGCGATCCCCGGCACGATAGATTACCAAGAATACATTACAGGAATGAGCGGGTACTTTGATAAGCCCGGTCCCGGGCTGGATGACCTGGCAAACATCCAGTATACTTCGGGTACTACGGGGTTTCCGAAAGGCTGCATGTTAACTCATAAATACTGGCTGCAGATGGGTAAAGTCGCTTCAGATTACCTGGCTGCAGGAAAAAACGATCGCGACCTCTGCGCCCAACCCTTTTATTACATGGATGCCCAGTGGAACACGGTGCTTTGCATGTTGAACGGAATAGCCCTTGTGGTTATGAAACGCTTTTCGGCCTCCAGGCACTGGAAAATCTGCAGGGACTACAAGGTTACTTTTTTCTACTGTATCGGGGCCATGCCTGCCTACTTAGCCAGCAGGAAGGAAGATCCTGAAAACGAAAAAAACCACAACTTGAGGGCAGTAATCTGCTCAGGGATCAATCCTCAAATGCACAGCTATTATGAAAAGCGATGGAATGTGCCATGGCGTGAAGCGTTTGGGATGACCGAAACGGGCGTGGATTTGCTCGTTCCCTGGGAAGACACCGATTCAGTGGGCAGCGGGGCAATTGGAAAACCGATTTCTTCAAAGGAAGCCAGGGTTGTAAATCCAGCTGGAAGGGAGGTTGCTAAGGGAGAAACAGGCCAGCTGCTGCTTAAAGGAGAGCCAATGATGATTGGTTACTGGAATAAACCCGAAGCAACATCTGAAATTCTTAAAGACGGGTGGCTCCACACGGGCGATATTGTTTACGAAAGCGAAAAAGGCTATTACCACTGGGTTGGCCGGATTAAAGATATGATCAGAAGATCAGGCGAAAATATTTCTGCTGCCGAGGTGGAAAACGTTATTATCCAGCACCCGCAGGTTGAAATGGTTGCCGTGGTCCCTGTCCCGGATCCCCTGCGCGGAGAAGAAGTTAAAGCCTACCTGGTTCTAAACAAAAATACAGAGAGTAGAAACTTTCACCCGGAAGATATAATCAGTTTTGCCCGGGAAAAGCTTTCATCTTTCAAAATGCCGAGATATATTGAATTTGTAGAAAGCCTGCCTCTTACCGCTTCTGAAAGGGTGGAAAAGCACAAGCTGCTGAAGGAAAAAGATGACCTGCGCCTGGGTAGCTATGACAGCCTGGATAAAACCTGGCGAAATAGCTAAGCTGATTTATAATAAATAAAGTTAAATAAACAGGGGAGTTGGTAACTATTAACCTTAAAGATCTTACTTACAGCCATGAAGAGGGAGTGGGGTTGATCACTATCAATCGCCCCGAAGTTTTAAATGCATTCCGCAAAAACACCTGGCTAGATTTTTCAGCTGTTATCGAAGAAATTAAGAGCGATAAGCGAATTCGCTGCTTGCTTGTTACAGGCGCCGGGAAAGCTTTCAGCGCTGGACAGGATATAAATGAACTTGAAGAATTGATCGGGGGGGAAGCCGACTACAGCCTGGTGCGGAAGAATATAGAGATGATGCAAAATATTACCCGTATGATTCTATCCCTTCCTATTCCTGTCATCAGCGCAGTTAATGGCTATGCAGTCGGGGCCGGGGCAGAGCTAGCCATCGCTTCCGACATCCGCTACGCTTCGGAGAACGCCGTTTTCGAATTTGCTGAGGTTAAGATCGGCCTGTTCGAAACCAACGGGGTCACTTTCCTGCTGCCACGCCTGATCGGTTTTGGGAGGGCGAAGGAGCTGCTGCTGACAGGGCGCAAGATCGATGCCTGTGAAGCAGAGCAGATCGGCCTGGTAAGCAAGGTCTTCAGCGCCGGTGAGCTGCTTGAGCATTCGATGGTCCGGGCAGGGGAGATAGCTGCCAATGCGCCTATTCCCGTTCAAAAGGTTAAATATGCCCTGAACAGGACAGCTGAAGTCGGGCTTGAAGAAGCGCTGACCATTGAAACAGATGCTGTTATGCAGTGCTGTTTTTCAGATGATGTTCGTGAAGGGGCTTCTGCTTTTTTCGAAAAGCGAAAACCTCTTTTCAAAGGTAGGTAGGCTCTTTATTTAGTTGCTGTTCTTTAGTAGCAGGATAGTGCTAATCAATTACCGTGTTTTTATAAGCTCCCTCCGTGTAGAGCTCGGTCAGGTTAAAGCTTAAATCCATGATGTCTGTTTCTTTCTCAAGAATTACATCCCAAAAAAATTCCTTTACCATGTATACGATAGCCTTGGCAACAATCCTTTCGTTTAGCGAGCGGGCAAGTCCCTGCTGCCTTGAGTAGCTAATATCTTCAATTACCCGCTGTACAAACTGGTCAAAAATATTATTCCAGTGGTTCCTCAGCTTTTCCGAATGAGCCAGGGCATTCCACAGAATTTTAAGCGGCGCTTTGTTTTCTTCTACCAGGGTCAGAATTCCGTATACCTGGCTGTAAACTATCTCTTTCACATCCTTAACCTGGCCGGGTGCATATTGAATATAGATTTTGCTCCTGATCCGGCCCATGATATCGTTAACAATTTCCGCTAATAGGTCTTCTTTATTCTTAAAATAGAGATAAATAGTCCCGTAGCCTACCCCAGCCTTGCTGCTGATTTCCTTGAAAGTGGTATCCTTATAGCCTTTTTCCAGGAATACTTCAGTAGCAGCCTTTATAATAAGCGACCTGGTTTTTGCCGATCGCCTTTTTCTTCCGTCAGGTTCATAATTTTCAGGAAACACTCCGGCATTCCTCCTTACTCTAACATTATAGGGTTCACTGATAAAATTTGTAAAGTGTAAAGCGCCAAAAGTACACTTACACTTTAAAACACATCTGCCAAGCCGGGGAGATCGTCTGCCAAACTTATTGACACTCATGTCACATTGTGCTATCTTTAATTAATCGTAAATATAAAATAGTCTGAACAACACCTGATATCAGACCCATTAAAAGGCTATTAAAACTAAAGTTGGTAGGAGGTGCAGTTTGATGGAAGAAAAAAGTAGTTCCGGTATAGCGGTAAAAAGTTTTACAGCAAGGGCAATATCATGGGGTTTAGTTGTCGGCCTAATTGTGCAGGTATCAATTTACTACATGTACATGGCCATGGGTTTTACATTTTCAGAGTCTTTTTTAGCGATCCTGCTGGCGATGCTATTTATCCCGATTATCGGCGGCAAAGCCACAAAATATGAAATAAACATTGCCCAGACAACCGGTTCAGCTTTTGCGACATCAGCAGCGGTGATGAGCACATCCTTTATTGCTGCCCTGCAGATGGGTTATGAGTTTAATTGGTTTACATTACCGGCTATCGCCCTTTTATCATCTATCCTGGGATTTTGCGTCAATTCTTTACTGCGCAGGCAGATGCTAAATGATAAAAGCCTGATTTATCCTGAATCAGTAGCTTGCGCCAAGGTAATTGAAAAGGTGGAAACTCCGGCGGACATGCGGCTTTTAATCATCGGTATCGTCCTGGCCTTCGTGTTGACTATCGGCCAGGAAGTAGCTTTTATCATACCCGGCAATATCGATATAACGGGATTGCTGCCTGAAGGGTTTATCTTTAGGATTTCACTGGCTGCGCTACCCCTGGGTATCGGTTACATCCTGGGGAAAAAGATCGGTTTTTTTATGCTCCTCAGCGCCTTGATCACCAATGTGGTTTATGCCCCTATCGGCTACTCCCTGGGCTGGTTTCCCGATCCCAGTGTTAATTATGAAGCCTTTAGCCAGTTCAATTTATCTGCTTTCCTGGGGATTACTATCCTCGGTTCTGCAGTGTTCATGCTTAAGACCCTGGACTTTAAAAAGCTTAATTTGAAAATGGTTAGCCTGGATGAAATGGATAACAATGTTAAGGATGAAGTGCCAATCAGGCTGGTAACCATATTGCTTGCGGCAACAGTATTAGCAACAATGATTTTCTTCTACCTTGTCTTTAATGTCAATCCCCTGGTAGTATTCATAGCAATTTTTCTCTCTGTTTTTCTTACATACGTGGTGATCCGGATCAAGGAACAGAGCGGGATGGGCGTATTTTCATTTTTCCAGCTTATCGTGCTGCTGATTGTGCTTCTAATAGTCAGGGATGTTGTAATCTCCCTGCTGTTGGTTTCGATCACTGTAGGGCTTAGCTCAGTAGCCAGCGATACAATTACTGACTATAAAACGGGCCATATTATTGGGGCAAAGGCGACAGAACTTTTTAAAGCCCAGTTTATCGGCCTGGTCCCGGGAGTGATTGTCGGAACAGTAATTATGTACCTGATGATTGCCACCAGGGGTATTGGCACTCCCGAAGCGCCTTATGTTTTTGCCCAGCTATTCTACGGCACTGCAGCTGCTATCTCCGGCACCGGCGAGCTCTTTTTCGACATGTTCCGCTTTGGTACCGGGATGGGTTTGGGCGCCCTCTTCGGTTTGTTCGGCCTGCCATCTGCAGTAATCGGCGTTGCCCATTATCTGCCGATGGAAATTATGATGGGCGGCGGGATAGCCGGCCTTGCAAGGGGCCTGGTAGACAAAAAGTGGGGAGAGGAGACCGGTCAGCGCTATATTAACCTGGCAGGAGGTTTAATTCTCGGATTCTCCCTGGTAATTATTGTGGTCCTGGTAGTATCACTCTTTACAGGGCCAATGGTTTAAAAAACAGTTGATTAATAGTATATTCTTATAGCAGGGGAAGGTGCAGGTGTAATGGTTAGAATAAACAAGGACGAACCGGGAAAAATTGTGCACAAGGCCATGAATTACTGGGGCATACCCGGATCAGCAGTCTCAGTATGCAGCGGGGAAGAAGAGCTTTTTACCGGTTGCTTTGGCCTCAAAGATACTGAAAATAACCTGCCAGTCAGCAGCCATACTGTTTTCCCCATCGGATCTGTTACTAAATCGTTTACAGCGGCAGCAGTTGCTCTGGCAGTTGACCAGGGCTTGATTGAATGGCACAGGCCGCTGGTTAACTATATTCCTGACTTTAAGCTCTATGATGAGATGGCCGAAAAAAGGTTAACCATTACAGACTTGCTTTCACATGGCAGCGGCCTTCCGCCCCACAATAATTTCTGGTACGGCTCATACCATAACAGGCAGGAGCTGTTTCAGCTGGTTAAACACCTGGAACCGGCCTGGGATATCAGGACCAGGTTTTGTTATCAAAACCTGAACTACCTGATGGCCGGAGCGGTAATTGAAAAGATCACCGGCAGCAGCTGGGAAGATTATACCCGGCAGTTTCTGTTAGAGCCGCTCGGTTTGAATAACAGCAGCCTTAAAAAGGCAGGTCTGCTTGCAGCAGATGATTACGCGCTTCCCCATAAGCAGGGCAGTGATGGAGAATTTGTCACTTTCCCCGTGCTTGACATCGAAGCATGCGCCCCGGCTGGCGGTTTAAATATGAGTATCGCTGACTTTATGAAATGGGCCGCGCTGCATTTGAACAGGGGTATGCATGAAGGAAAAAACATCATACCTGCACGGGGCATGGATTACATGTGGCAGGTTCACCTTGGCAATGTTGACATTTTGCCTTTCTCCCTGCCGGAGATCCCCTTTACCAACTACGGCCTTGGCTGTTACGTAATGCCTTACAGGGGCCACAGAATGATCCTGCAGGGCGGGAACATTGAAGGTTATGTAGCAGCCCTTTTCATTTTCCCGGACCGGGATCTTGCTATTTCAGTAATGGCAAACATGCATGAAGCCAACCTTTACATGCTCTCTACCGCCTTAACCCTGGCGGACCATATCCTTGGCTTAGAGCTAATAAACTGGGATGACCGCTGCATGGATCAGGTGCAGCTGTTTCTAGCGGAGGAAGAAAAACACGCTGAACAGCAGCAGGCCGCATTTGAAAATAACCGGAAAACGGGAACTGAGCCTACTCACGACCTGCGAGCATATACGGGCACCTACCTGCATCCGGGTTATGGAGAGTTAAAGGTTGATTTAAGAGGTGGTGAGCTTAAGGTTACCCACAATGACAACCGGGAGCTGCTAAAGTATTATGACCGGGGAACTTTCACCCTTAACCATTATCATTACAACACCTTTTCAGCTCTTATAGCCGGACTAAGCGGAGTTTACCAGGGCCTCGTATCATTCACCCTGGGCAAGGACGGAGAAGTGGAAAGTATAGCTGTGCCCTTTGAACCGGAAGTTAGGGATATAGTATTTACTAAAAAGCAAAAAATACAGTAGGGCACAGAAAGGCATTTCTTCTATGAAACACATTTTTATCGCCGGTCTCGAAAGCAGGCATTTGCGGACCGGTGTTCTACTATTAAGTTACTGTGTAAGGAGGTAGCTACCTGAAATGTGGTCCTTCGTCTTTCTATTTCTTGCAATCATCATAGCTGCCCTGGCTATATTGTCATTGATTCCACCCCGGTACCGGAAAGAAACAGTTGCCGGTGGCTTGAAGAAAAACAGCGCTTTTTATCTAACCATGCGTGACGGAACCAAAATAGCCCTTGACCTGTGGCTGCCTTCAAACCTCGCTGAAGGGCAGCAGGTGCCATGCGCTATCCGTGCAACCAGGTATGTCCGGGCTTTTGAACCCGGCCCGCTGATGAAGATTCTCTACCATTTCGGGGTAAAAGATAATCTGCAGATCGAATGTGAACCCTGGGAAAAAGCCGGTTATGCGGTTGTGGTTGTTGACGTGCGGGGTACAGGCGCTTCTTTTGGAACCTGGGTTATTCCCTGGGCTGATGAAGAAATTGCTGACCTGGGTGAAGTAATAGACTGGATTGTTAAACAGCCCTGGTCCAACGGTAGGGTAGGTGCTTACGGCATCTCCTATCACGGCAATACAGCTGAATTGATCAGTATAAACAGGCGGGATGCCCTAAAAATTGCAGCACCCATGTACAGCGATTATGATTCTTACCAGCTGGTCTTTCCCGGTGGAGTTTATAACGAGCAGTTCATCAAAGAATGGCAGCAGGGCAATTACGCTCTTGATATGAATAAAAAGCGGGGGCCATTTTACCTGCAGTTGCTCGATAAGCTTTTTGCTGTGGGGACCAAGCCGGTGGACGAAGACCGCCGGAAAGCGCTGCTCAAAGAAGTGCTGCAGATGCATACTAATAATTGTGACATCTTTGAAATGACCAGTAAAATTGAATTCCGGGATGATGATCTTGGAAACGGCTACCTGTTCAGCCATATCTCCCCCTGCGGCAAGAGAGCCAAACTGCTTGATGAAGCTTCAGTGCCTATGCTTATCTATGCAGGCTGGTTGGATGCAAATACGGTCGATGGCGCCTTGTCCCGGTTTATGAACGCAAACCGGGTTCAACAGCTTGTAATCGGGCCGTGGTCTCATGGCGGCCAGGCTTTCGTGGACCCCCTGCTCAAAGAAAAGCCCGATCATGTTACACTTTTCAGGCCTGATCATGTCGCTGAGTGGCCCAAAATATTTGATTATTACTGCCGGGATAATAGTGGGCAAAAACTGAATAAAGAGATCATTTACTACACCTTCGGTAAGGGCAGCTGGCATAGAACCGGTAGCTGGCCGCCGGCGGGGGTAAAAGAGAAAATCTACTATTTTTCGGAAGAAGCAGCGCTTACAACCAATGCTCCCTCGTGCGATAGCGCTTGCGAAAGCTACACTGTAGATTATACAGCCTCCACGGGATCGAAAACCCGCTGGCATACGCAGCTTTCCGGGCAGCCGGTATTTTACCCTGACCGTTCGGAAGAAGATAAAAAGTTGCTCACCTATACTTCGGATCCACTGCAGGCAGATTTAGAAATAACCGGGAGTATTATCGTTAACCTCTACCTTGCTTCTTCACACGAAGACTGCGCTTTTCATCTCTACTTTTCGGTAGTTTCTCCCGATGGAAAAGTTGCCTATATTACGGAAGGTATTTTAAGAGCACTCCACCATCGTTATTCAAATGAATTTGAAGACAAGCTTAATCGCGGTTTAGCGCAGTTGCGCTCCTATAAAAGAGGCGATGGGGTGTTATTACCCCAGGGCCAGGTGATAAAAATTCCTGTCGCGCTATATGCCACTGCAGCCCTCGTAAAGAAAGGCAATCGCCTGAGAATATCTATAGCCGGCCATGATGCATCGCTTTTCAAAAGATATCCATCACGGGGAACCCCAACCTGGGAAGTCCAGCGAAATAGTGCATATCCCAGTCACATTGTGATACCCTCAGTCAAGCAAAGTTGACGCAGGCGGCAACATGCGCTTAAAATTAATTAGCCTGTCGAGTAACCTGTCTTCCTGGGTCGCAAAAAACGGAGGAGTTTTAAGATGCAGAAAGATATGAAGAAACAAAACCCCATTGTCAATGCTCATAATGAATGGGATCCCCTGGAGGAAATTATCGTCGGTGTAGTCGAAGGTGCCCTGGTTCCCCCCTGGGATATTATCATGGAGGCTGCCCTGCACGGCGAAGATCTATGGGATTTTCATAAGATCAATGGCGGCAAGCCATGGCCTGAAGAGATGCTTAAAGCGGCCAAAAAGGATCATGATGAATTTTGTCATGCTCGATGAAAAACGGGTTATTGTTAACCGCGAAGTAGAGCGGTTTATAAGAACTCTTAAAGACTGGGGCTTTAAACCCATACCCTGCAACTTTTACGATTTTGAGACAATCGGCGGCGGCTTTCACTGTGCCAGCGTCGATATCAGGCGACGTGGCGAACTTAAGTCTTACTTCTAAAAAATACCAAACAACACCCCGTTGGTTAGGTCATCTATCAAACATGGAGTGAAACAGGGTAATGGGGGTTTTATCTCTACCTGCTTCCCGCAAGGCTGATTCCTCAACAATAGGAGTGAGAATGATGGCTGATAAAAAAATTATTGGAATTCATACTAACCAGGAGTACCTGCAGAAAGCAGTTGACAGTTTTACGGCCTGGTGGGAGATCGATACTGATAAAGACAATAATACCTCTTGATGATGCAATCTTTTTAGAGGGGAAGGGTATAAGCAGTCTTCACTGTTGTATAGAACTCAACGGCGTAGCGACCCTGTTCCCGCGGACCGTAACTGGACCCCTTCCTGCCGCCGAAGGGAAC
>SLQM01000230.1 GCA_007131435.1 Syntrophomonadaceae bacterium | reverse complement strand
GGGGAAGTTGCCCAGACTGGCTTTGTTAACCTACTGCTTTTAACGGCTCTGATTAGTATCAGTCTTGGAATAATGAACCTTCTACCAATTCCTGCACTTGACGGGGGAAGATTGTTGTTCCTCATGGTTGAAGCAGTTAGAGGTAAAAAAATAGATCCAGAAAAAGAGGGAATGATCCATTTTATCGGTTTTGCATTACTAATTGTTTTGATTCTTTTTATTACATATCAGGATATCCTGAGGTTTTTTATTGCTCCTGGAAACTAGGTTTAGGGGAAGCTGGTTTAAATGGGGGAAAGAATAGCACGCAGGTTAACAAGAACAGTCAAGGTTGGTAAATTAAGCATTGGTGGTAAATCCCCGATAGCGATACAATCAATGACTAATACAAAAACATCTGATATCCCTTCTACAACGGCGCAGCTAAATGAACTTATAAATGCGGGTTGTGAAATGGTTCGCCTTGCTGTCCCTGATCGTGAATCTGCTAAAGCATTGGAAGTTTATGTGAAATTCAGCCCGGTTCCAATTATTGCTGATATACATTTTGATGTCGACCTGGCTTTCAGGGCTATAGAAAACGGAGCAGCAAAAGTAAGAATTAACCCAGGAAATATAGGCGGAAGGAAAAACCTGTTGGCGCTTGCAGAAAAAGCTGATAAATATAATGTCGCCATCAGGGTAGGTATAAATTCAGGTTCGCTTGAAAAGGATTTACTAGAAAAATACGGTGCTGTTACGCCAGAAGCGCTTGTTTATTCTGCCATCCGCTATCAGGAATACTTTGAAGATGTTTCTTTCGGGAACCTGGTCTTTTCCCTGAAAGCTTCAACAGTTTATACAACAATCTGTGCTTGCAGGCTTTTTTCTGAAACCAGCGATTATCCATTACACATTGGGGTTACAGAAGCCGGTCCGCCAGCAAGAGGTTTGATCAAGAGTGCAATAGGCATTGGTACCCTGTTAGCAGAAGGTATAGGCGATACAATTCGGGTATCACTTACTGCTCATCCGGTTGAGGAAGTGAAGGCCGCAAAAAGCATACTGCAGGCTTTAGAAATAAGGTCTTTTGGACCTGAACTTATTTCGTGCCCTACCTGTGGGCGCTGTGAAGCAGATTTACAAACCCTAACCAGTGAAGTAGAAAAGTTATTAAAAGGGTATCAATTACCAATTAAAGTAGCTGTTATGGGATGTATTGTTAATGGGCCCGGAGAAGCCAGGGAAGCTGATATCGGAATCTCTGCAGGTAAAAAGCAGGGAGTAATATTTTGTAAAGGTAGAGTAATTAAGACTGTAAAAACAGAGCTTTTATTTGATAGTTTTAAACAAGAGTTGAAAGCTTTCCTGGAGATGGTTGATCCCGAAAGTCAGAGAGGGATGAATTGATGAAAGTATCTGCAATTATTCCTGCTTACAACGAAGAGAAAACAGTTGGCAATGTTCTCAAGGTTTTAACCAGGTCTGATCTGGTTAATGAAATAGTTGTTGTCAGCGATGGCTCAGAAGATGATACCGTTAAATCTGCGCAAAATTATAAAGAGGTCTTAACTATAGACTTACTGCATAACCGCGGTAAAGGTGGAGCCGTAATTGCAGGTCTAAAGCGTAGTTCAGGTGAAGTTATATTAATCCTGGACGCTGATTTAATTGGATTAACTGCCAACCATATTCAACAGCTATTAAAGCCTGTGCTGGAAAACGAAACAATCATGGCAATCGGTGTTTTTGAAAAAGGCAGGGTTGCAACAGATATTGCCCAGAAGGTTGCTCCATTTCTTTCAGGGCAGAGGGCCATGAAAAGAGAACTTTTAGAAAACATATCCGACCTGGATCTTAGTCGTTTTGGTATTGAAGTTGCTTTACATCAATATGTCGACGAGCACAATATGGAAACTGTTGAAGTCCAATTGGCGGATCTTTCTCATGTAATGAAAGAAGAGAAGCTTGGGTTGTTGAAGGGAATATGGGCACGTGCCGTTATGTATTTTGAAATCTTCAAGTACGTGCTTAGAATTGATTCAAGCTCAAAAAGCAATAAAGGATAAATAGTGCCCGTTTTTTCAGCTAAACCTTGCATGCAAAGATTATATGTGATAAATTATAAAAGATGAAATTGTTTGATTTGCAGAGGGTGGGGGTTCCCACTCTTTACTGTTAGAAGGGACATTTTTATGACCAGGCAAGAAACAAGATCTTTATTAATTGAATTGATAGAACCGGCCCTTGAAGGCATGGGTTACGAACTGTTGCGTTTAGATTATGTAACAGGAAAGCATGGACATCTTAATTTATTTATAGATTCCGAACATGGTATAGGAATTGAAGATTGCGAGACAGTAAGCAGGGCTGTTTCGGGTTTACTTGATATGCATGATCCAATAGCTCACGCTTATACTTTAGAAGTTTCATCACCCGGCATTGAAAGACCGCTATCAAAGAAAGAACACTTTAGAAAATATATAGGAGAAAAAGTAAAGCTGAGAACAAATACAGCAATAAACGGAAACAGAAAATTCAGTGGGCAAATAATAAATGTCGCTGAAGAAAATCTTGAAATATTGCAAGGAAATGGAGAAAAAACTTTTATACCTTTCAGCCTGATTGAACGGGCCAACTTGTGGTTTACAAATCAGGAAATTGAACGTATGGCAAAACTAAATAATGAAAGGGGGAGGGCAAAGGCCGATGAATAAAGATTTGTTTGCAGCGATCGATGCATTGGAGAAAGAGAAAGGTATCAGCAAGGAGATACTTTTTGAAGCGCTTGAAGTAGCCTTGATATCGGCTTATAAAAGAAATTTCCAATCGGCTCCAGCTGTTCGGGTTGAACTGGATAGAGATACAGGAGAAATCAAGGTGTATTCCCAGTTAAAAGTTGTAGAAAATGTTGAAGACGAACAACAGGAAGTAAACTTGTATGAAGCCAGGGTTTATGATCCTCACTGCCAGCTTGAAGACACAGTTGAAATGGAGGTTACACCAAAGGAATTTGGAAGAATAGCAGCACAAACTGCAAAGCAGGTAGTTATACAGAGAATTAGGGAGGCTGAAAGGGAACTCATTTATGAAAGTTTCGTTGACCGGACAGAAGAAGTTATTACAGGCCTGGTGCGCCGCTTTGAACAAAGAAACGTCATAATAGATCTTGGAAGAACAGAGGCTGTATTGCCGGTTGATGAGCAAATACCGCATGAGCGTTACCGCCAGGGAGAAAGGGTAAAAACTTATATAGTTGATGTTAAAAAGACTACAAAAGGGCCTCAAATTACTGTTTCAAGAACTCATACCGGGTTTTTAAAAAGATTATTTGAAATGGAAGTACCCGAAATTTATGAAGGAATAGTGGAGATTAAAGCTGCGGCTCGGGAAGCCGGTTTTAGATCTAAGCTGGCAGTTACATCTAATAACCAGGATATAGATCCTGTAGGTGCCTGTGTTGGCCCAAAGGGGAGCCGCGTTCAAGCTATCAGCAATGAATTAAAGGGCGAAAAAATTGATATAGTTAAATGGAGTGAAGAATCAGAAGAATATATTGCAAATGCTTTAAGTCCTGCCAAGGTATCATCGGTTTATCTTGACTCGGAAAATAAATCAGCTTCTGTTGTGGTCCCAGACAGCCAACTGTCGCTTGCAATCGGTAAAGAAGGACAAAACGCCCGGCTTGCAGCAAGAATTACCGGCTGGAAAGTAGATATTTCAAGCGAAACACAATATACTGAAAAAAGCCTATCAGCAATCGGTTTATCAGATGACAAGGAGAAAGAAGAAAACACATCTGCTTCTGAAGATCAAGAAATAGTTGAAGCCCAGGGAGCAGCAGGGGTTATCGATGATCATAGTGTTCAAGGTGATGGAGAAATTATAAATGGCGGGGAAACTAAAGAAGCAGGGCAGGTTGAGGAGGATTTAAATAAGGATGATTAAGAAGCGTAAGGTGCCTTTGCGGATCTGTATCGGCTGCCAGGAAAAAAAACCTAAGAAGGAACTTGTTCGGATAGTTAGGACCCCAGAAGGGGTTATTGCCTATGATGATACAGGGAAAAAACCGGGACGAGGCGCTTATATTTGCCCGCTTAAATCATGCCTTAAAAAGGCTCTAAAGGGAAAAAGGCTGGAAAAAAACTTACAGCAGCAAATCCCGCCTGAGCTACTGGAAGAGCTTGACATGAAATTTTCAATAGAACCGGAAGTAGAGAGATGCTAACGGGGAGGTTTAACCTGTGGAGGTGATTTGATTGAGTAAAGTTAGAGTTTATGAACTGGCAAAGGAATTAGGGACAACCAGCAAAAAGCTGATAGAGGTTATGGAAGGAATGGATATAAGTGTAAATAACCACATGAGCACTCTTACCGATGAAGAGGCTAAAAAAGTTATGGCTATCCTCACAGGCCAAACTGGCAAAAAGCCTGCTAAGGAAGCCGAAGGAGTGCCGAAAGAGCAGAGTGGGAAAACCATATCAGAGCCTGCACCTAAAAAAAAGAAAGAAAAGCCTGTAGAAGAAGAAAAGCCTGTACCAAGTAGAAAAGCCCGTAAAGCTATCCAGGAGGAAAAGAGGGCAGCTGCTTTAAAAGCTAAAAAACCGCGCCTTCGCCTTGAGGGCCAGGTTACAATAGCTGAACTGGCAGGCCATTTTGATACAGAACCTGCACAATTAATTACCTTTTTAATGGATATGGGTGTGATGGTTAATATAAATCAACCGCTATCAGCTGAGGAAGTTGAACTTTTAGCGGAAGAATATGGTTATGAAATTGATTTTATAGAAGATCCTGTTGAAGAAGAGTTATTGTCAGAGGCTGGAGATGACGATCAGCTAGAGGTATTGCGCAAACCTGTTGTTACTGTATTAGGACATGTAGATCATGGTAAAACCTCTCTTTTAGATAAAATAAGAAGCGCAAAAGTCACAGATGACGAAGTAGGTGGAATTACCCAGCACATCGGAGCTTACCAGGTCGACGTGAATAATAAAAAAATTGTTTTTCTCGATACTCCCGGACATGAAGCTTTTACTGCTATGAGAGCTAGAGGTGCGCAAGTAACTGATATAGCAGTATTAGTAGTTGCAGCTGATGATGGAGTAATGCCCCAGACAATTGAAGCCATTAACCACGTGAAAGCTGCCCAGGTGCCAATTTTGGTGGCTATTAACAAGATTGACAAGGCTGATGCTAACCCCGATCGAGTAAAACAACAGCTTTCTGAGCATGGCCTGGTTTCTGAAGAGTGGGGCGGTGACACAATATTTGTTCCGGTAAGTGCTATTAGGGGTGACGGAATTGAGGAACTACTGGAAATGGTCTTATTGCTGGCCGAGGTAGGAGAGCTCAAAGCCAGCCCTGATAGATCAGCCAGGGGGACAGTAATTGAAGCAAAACTTGACCGAGGCCGTGGAGCTGTTGCAACAGTTTTAGTCCAGGATGGCACACTGAAGGTTGGAGACTCCCTGATTTGCGGTACTATTGCCGGTAAAATAAGAGCTATGATCAATGACAGGGGAGAACGGATAGAATCCGCCGGACCTTCTACTCCTGTTGAAATACTGGGCTTGGGTGAAGTGCCTCTTGCCGGAGATCGCTTTCAGGTTGTTTCTGATGACAGGGTTGCAAGACAGGTTGCAACTAAACGAGCTAATAAATTAAAAGAAGCAAGCAGAAGGGTGCAGCGGGTAACGCTGGATGATTTGTTTAAACAGATCCAGGAAGGTGAAGTAAAAGACTTGAACCTGATCATAAAAGCTGATGTCCAGGGATCTGTTGAGGCTGTCCAAGATGCTCTTGCTAAACTTAGCCTGGAAGAAGTACAAATAAGAATAATACATACCGGTGTTGGAGCTATCAACGAATCTGATATCATGCTGGCTTCAGCTTCAAATGCTATTGTTATCGGTTTTAATGTCAGGCCCGATAGTAATGCACGCAAGCTTGCAGAACAGGATGAAGTTGATATAAGGCTTTACAGGATAATTTACGAGGCGATTGAAGATATAAAAAATGCTGTCACAGGGCTTTTAAAACCGGTTATGAAAGAAGTAATACTTGGACAGGCTGAAGTTCGACAACTATTTAAGGTTTCGAGACTTGGTAGTATTGCCGGGTCATATGTAACTGAGGGCAAAATAACTCGCAATGCTATGGTAAGAGTTATCAGGGACGGTACAGTAATCCTTGACAATGGCAGCATAGATTCATTAAAGCGTTTTAAAGATGATGTTCGAGAAGTGCTAACTGGATATGAATGTGGGATATTAATAGAAAACTTTAACGATCTCCATGAGGGGGATATAATAGAGGCTTATGTAATGGAGCAGGTGGCCCGTTAAGGCAAATGATATATATCACGCCGTACTAGCATATGGTAAACACGGGAGGATTATAGTATGTCCGAAAATAGAATACGGCGAGTTGCAGAGCAAATGAAGAAAGATTTAAGCCAGATCATTAATAAGGAGATTAAAGATCCAAGGGTATCGGCGATGACCAGTATTACCGATGTTCAACTGTCAAAGGATCTCCGTTATGCATCAATTTATGTAAGCATATTTGGGACTGATAGTGAGAAAGAGGAAACGTTACAAACCCTGATCAGGGCTTCGGGTTTCATCAGAAGTGAAATCGGGCGTCGAATTAGGCTAAGATATATCCCGGAAGTTAATTTTTACCTTGATAATTCAATTGAATATGGTGCACATATAGAAAAAGTTCTTAAATCATTAAAAAAAGAAGATAACAATGATGAGCGACAAAGCAAAAATAATTGACACGCTAAAGTATGAAAATAAATTTTACCTTATATCGCACATGCTGCCTGACGGGGACAGCATAGGCTCGCTATTAGCTATGGCTGATGGGTTACGCAGCATGGGTAAAGAAGTAAAAGCATTTACTCCCGGTCACATACCAAAAAAATACAG
>SLQM01000068.1 GCA_007131435.1 Syntrophomonadaceae bacterium | reverse complement strand
AGATTTGCTGCTTCCAGTGATCGTAACATTATTTTGGCTGTTTCCAAGGAGCTGCTCGTCCACCCTTACTTCAAGCTTTAACCATGCCGGCAGGTGCTTTTTATTTTCGATAATATAGCGAAATTCGAGGTTTTCTCCGGGAAAGGATCTGGTATTATTCGTGGATAAAGAGCATTGCAAACCCCGGATGCTGAAGTTTTTCCAGGCCACCGCTCCGAATGACATAAAGATAAGCAGGATACACAGAATAGTAAGCTCTTTTAGATCATAAAAAACAGCTGCAAGTAAAATAGCCAGGGCAGCTACCTGGAATGGGGGACTGCTAAATATAATTGGCAGATGGTCCTGTCTTGAGAGACTACTCATTAATCAACTTCCTGGCCCAGGGGGATTTCTATTGCAGCCGTAATATTATCCAGTATGGCTTCTGCGGTAACACCTTTTATTGTTTCTTCAGGCTTAATGATCAAGCGGTGTGCAATAACGGGCACGGATAGGCATTTAACATCGTCCGGCAAAACATAAGCTCTTCCCTGCATCAAAGCCATTGATTGTGCTGCCCTCATCAAATGCAGCGCTGCCCTTGGGCTGGCGCCCAGGCGCAGTTGGGCCGATTCACGGGTTGCCCTGACAATTCTTACGATGTATTCCCTGATCGGCATAGAAACGGTTATGGTTTTTCGAGTTTCCTGTAAGTCTATGATTTGATTTAAAGTGACTACAGGTTCCAGGGTAGATAGCGGGTCGGCTTCCCTAAAACGTTCAAGAATTGAACACTCTTCCTGAAATTGGGGATAGCCCAAATTTATTCGCATTAAAAAGCGATCCAGCTGAGCTTCCGGAAGTGGAAAAGTCCCCTCCATTTCAAGGGGGTTTTGGGTGGCGATAACCATGAAAGGGCGGGGTAAAGCATATGTGTCCCCATCAATTGTAACTTGTAGCTCCTCCATGCTTTCCAGCAGGCTAGCCTGGGTTCGTGGAATTGCCCTGTTTATCTCATCGGCCAGCAGAATGTTGCTGATTACAGGCCCCGTTTGATACTTGAACTCCCCGGTCTTCTGGTTGTAAATATTAAAACCGGTTATATCTGTTGGGAGAAGATCGGGAGTAAACTGAATCCTTTTAAAACGGCCTCCCACGCTTTTTGCAAGAGAACGGGCAAGCACTGTCTTCCCAACTCCGGGCACATCGTCTATAATCACATGTCCCGCGGAAATCATTGCGATCAGGATAAACTCGGCTGCTTCTTTCTTACCAAAGATTACTGCAGATATATTGTGAACCAGGCTGGCACACAACTGCTGCGCCTTTTCAGCTGTTAATGGGGCCACCTTTGCTCTAAACCTCCAATCCTGAACCGTCTCAAGATATTTATTAGTATATTACCATAAAGCATGGCTGGAGAATATGTTAGATTAGCTTTGTTGATCGGTGCGAAGCATAGCTTAAGGCTTGGTTTAAAAGAAAATTTGATTTTATTTCTGCCGGCAGGTATAATATAAGTTGCAATAACGCAACACTTTGTGTTTATATTAATCCCTTTCAGGTGGAGAGCTTCAGATGAAAAGTAAAATTCAAGAAATTGCCTTAAATGCTGCCCATAACGGCATCATTGTGATTGATAAAGATGCTCTTGTAACTTTCTGCAATGATGCCGCCTGCCAGTTAATAGGCATACCTATGGACAAAATGCTGGGTAATAAACTAAAAAAAATCATTCCTGAAACAGAGCTGGATAAAGTTTTGAAAGAAGGAATCCCGCAGCTTCACCAGCAGGTACAGTTAAAAGACCGGGTAATCATCTCCAACCGGACACCGCTGATTAATAATGGCGAAATTGTCGGTGCTGTTGCTGTTTTTGAAGATGTTACCGAGCTCAAAGAAGCTCTAAAGGAACTTACAACTACGAAAGAATTTTTACAGAAACTGGAAACTGGCCTTGAACATCTGCCTGAAGGAATTATTATGGTTGATACCAAGGGATATATAACCAGCATCACTAAAAGCTACTGCGATTTCCTGGGTGTTGAGAAGGAAGAAGTTGTCGGAAAGCATGTTACCGAAGTAATTGAAAACACGCGGATGCATGAAGTGGTGCAGACAGGAATCCCTGAAATTGGCGATATGCAGCGGATCAATGATAAGGATGTTGTGGTAATGCGTATCCCGATCAGGGTTAATGATGAAATAGTAGGCGCAATTGGACAGTTAATGTTCCAGGATGTTTCAGATTTAACGAAGCTTGCGGCAAAACTGCAGATGGCAGAGAAGAAACTTGAATACTACAAGCAGGAATACCAGCGCTGGCAGAGAAGCCGCTATTCGATAAATAATATTATTGGTAAAAGCACTGAAATCAATAAGCTTAAGGATATGATAAAAAAAGTAGGCCAGTACAATTCCACCATCCTGCTCAGGGGAGAAAGCGGAACCGGTAAAGAGCTGATAGCGCACGCTATACACGAAGCAAGCTCCAGGAAAAAAGGATCCTTTGTCAGGGTTAACTGTGCCGCCATACCGAAAGAGCTTTTAGAGGCAGAACTTTTTGGGTACGAGGAAGGTTCCTTTACCGGGGCGAAAAAGAAAGGAAAACCCGGTAAGTTTGAACTGGCTGAAGGCGGAACTATCTTCCTGGATGAAATAGGAGACATGCCCCTTGAAATGCAGGTAAAGCTTTTGAGGGTGCTGCAGGAAAAGGAAGTGGAAAGGTTAGGCGGAACAAGTGTTATCCCGGTTGATGCAAGGGTGATTGCCTCAACCAACCGCAACCTGGAGCAGATGATTGCCCAAAAAACTTTCCGTTACGACCTTTATTACCGCCTGAATGTTGTTACGCTCTTAATGCCCAACCTGAGAGAGATCAGGGAAGATATCATTGCTATCACAGATTACATGATTGAACAGCTAAATGAAGAGTTTGGAACCAGGATAGAGGGTATTACAGAAGAAGTAAAAATACTGTTCATGAACTATAACTGGCCGGGAAATGTGAGAGAGCTTAAAAATGCACTTGAAAGGGCAGTAAATGTGATAGAGGGGACCAGGATTCGGATCAAAGATTTGCCCCTTTATTTGCAGGAGTTTGAACAGCAGCCCTTCCGCCTGGTTGCAGGGGATTCTATTTTGAACAAAGAAGTTGAGCTTGCAGAAAAAAAAGCTATTATCAGTGCCTTGAAAAAAACAAACTATAATAAATTCAAGGCGGCACAGCTGCTTGATGTTCACCGCGTTACCCTCTACCGTAAAATGCAGAAGCACGGCATTCATGTGTAGCAAGTTTGCAACTGTATCATACTTGCAACATCCCTTCTTTCATCAACTACAAAAGCTTTATAAAAAGTTTAGTGTTGCAATGTTGCAACGCTAAATATTTTTATAAGCATCTTCTGTTTTACAGGCATCCTCTAACATTACTTCACTCTATCTTCCCTAATTAGTAAGGAAAATGACTGTTAATCAAAGTTGCTTAATTGGTAAAGTGCAAAAAAATTTACTTGGCACAACATTTGCTTTTTTACAGGTATTGCAGGCAATAATCAAAAAATTTTTTGGAGGTGATCTGCGATAAACGCTAATTTCATTTTTTACCTGTAACAATTGTAATAAAAACTTTAGCTTAGGGGGAATTATTTTGCGTAAAAGAAATTCTTTGATTCTGATTTCATTATTAGCAGTTTTAGCATTTGCTTTTGTCTTAGTTACTGGCTGTGGCGGCACTATTGAAATTGATGATGGTAACGATAACAGCGGCAATGATGTAGCTGCACCGGCTGACGTTCAGGTGGAGTGGACAATTGCCACTTCCTGGCCCGCAGGTATTCTGCTGCATGATGCACCTGAAGCTTTTGCGAAGCATGTAAGGGATATGAGCGGTGGCAGAATGATTGTTAACGTTGAGCCTGCCGGTGCTATTGTTGGCGGCCTTGAAGTTCTTGATGCTGCCAATACCGGGGTAATAGACGGTTTCCACAGCTGGTCAGGTTACTGGATGGGAACTAATGATGCCCAGAACTTCTTTGCTTCTATTCCGATGGCTTTCGACACGCAGTCTCATATTATGTGGATGTATGCGGAAGGTCTTGATTACCAGAATAGGATTTACCAGGAAGCGATGGGTATGAACCTCAAAGCATTCCTCTGCGGTGCGACCCACCCCGAAGTTGGTGCACACTCCAACGTTCCCCTGATAGAGGTTGAAGACTGGATCGGTACCAGCTTCAGGGTTCCCGGCTGGATGGCCCAGATTCTCACCGAAATGGGAGTGGCAGTCCAGGTTTTAGCCGGCGGTGATGTCTATCCGGCGCTTGAAACTGGTCAGATTGATGCCGGTGAGTTCAGCTCCCCAATCGTTAACTATGTCCTTGGTTTCCATGAAGTAACCGATTATTTCACCGGTCCAGGCTTCCACCAGCCGACCTGCCTGTTTGAACTGACAGTCAACCTCGATTCCTGGAATGCCCTTCCACCTGATCTGCAGGCTATAGTTGAGACAGCAACTTACCGTACCACAATGGAAATGTGGACTACAGACGTTGTAGAGGGAAAATGGGTCCTCAGGGAGTGGCAACAAACACACGGCATGACCCCTGTTTACATGAGCGATGAAGCACAGCTTGAATTCAGAAGACAGGCCTGGAGCTTTATTGATAATGCTGTAGCAGGCGATCCCCTGAACCAGGAGATCTGGGACAGCGCCCGCAACTTCTATCTTGAATTTATCGAGTATGATGAGTTTATGAATCCGCACCGCATTATTCCTGAGGAATACCAGCTGCCGGCAGATCGCAGGCTGAGGTAATCTTTCTAATCTTTGGGAATTAGCTAGCAGTAAACCGGGAAGAGTTTGTCCCTTGCCCTCTTGTCTTTATTCTTTACCGGGGCAGTTCTTCCCGGGTCTTTACTGACTCTGCATACAAAGCTAGAAGAAGGCAGGTGAAGTAACTTAAATGAGTGTTTTTCACGGCGTTATTAAGGTAATAGATAAATTTAACGAATACGTGGTTAAAGTGGTGCAGTGGTTTGTATTGATCTTGGTGCTTACCCTGGTGTATGAGGTCTTTATGCGCTATGCCATGGGAGCACCTACTCTCTGGAGTTATGATGTTACATACTTCTCTGCAAGTCTTTTTTTGGCCCTGGGCATGGCTCACACGTTAAAAGAAGGTGGGCATGTCAATATAGACATTATCATTGAAAAAATGTCGATCAGGTCCAGGGCTATATTACAGGCTTTTTTTTACCTGCTCCTGTTTTTTCCACTGTGGTATTTTATCATAGAAGCCTTTCTGCCCAATGTAATTTATTCCTGGACAACTGGTGAGCGGGCTCGGGTTGGCAGCTGGATGCCGATTATCTACCCCTTTAAAACCTGGCTATTTGCCGGGGTTGTTTTATTAACCCTGCAGGGAGTATCAGAATTTTTGAAACTGATTTACATGGCCATTACCAACGAGGATAAATATGTTGAAAAGAGTGCCCTGGAGAGAGTTCAGGAAGAGATTGAAGAAAAAGAAGCCCTCTTGCAGGAAGAGATTGAAGAAATGAAAGAGGAAACAACGGAAGGGGGTAAAGAATAAATGAGCCTTGAACTTGTAGTTATTATAATGCTGGTAAGCTTAATTGTATTAATTGTCCTGGGCCACCCAATTGGCTTCGTCCTCGGTGGCGTGGCAACCATTTTTGGACTGCTATTTATCGGCCCCCAGACGTCAAATATTTTCTTTTTAAGGCTGCAGGGAGCCTTCCAGGAGTATATCCTGATCGCCATACCGCTCTTTGTTTTTATGGGAATTATCATTGAACAGGCCGGTATATCAACCCGCCTTTACGAAGCGCTTAGAATTATTATGGGGCGCTTAAGGGGCGGCCTGGCCATCACTGCTGTTTTTACCAGCACAATTTTTGCTGCTGCCACGGGGGTGGTTGGTGCGGCTATTGTAACAATGGGAATTCTTGCCCTTCCTTCCATGGTTAAGTATAAGTACGATTACGGAGTGGCCACGGGTTCTATATGTGCCGGGGGCACGCTTGGAATCCTCATCCCGCCAAGTATCCTTATCCTGGTGTACGGCCCTACTGCCGGTCTTTCTGTAGGGGCTTTATTTGCCGGGGCATTCCTGCCCGGGATTTTGCTTTCCCTGCTCTACATGCTCTATATCGGTATCAGGTGTTACATTAAGCCAGATGATGGCCCCGGCCTGGATGCTGAAGAGGTAAAAGGTTATACGTCAAAAGACAAGGTCAGACTGTTTTTAACTTCTGTTTTACCGGTGCTTTTCCTGATCCTTGCTGTCCTGGGTACTATTATCACCGGACTTGCTCACCCAACTGAAGCAGCTGCAGTTGGTGCACTGGCAGCGATCTTTTTAGCTGCGGCTTACAAGAAGCTGAATTTTACCAACATCAGGGAAGCCGTATATAAAACTGTAAAAACCAGCTGTATGATCTACATGGTTCTGATCGGGGCCGGTTTCTTTACCGGCGTATTTATGCGTATCGGTGGCGGAAGGGTTGTTACCGAGTTTGTTACCGGTCTGCCCCTGCCGGACTGGGGATTACTTCTGGTGATGTGGTTAATTATCTTTATCCTGGGGATGTTTATTGACTGGATTGGTGTGGTTATGATTGCTGTACCGCTATTTACACCCATTGCTGCCGAACTTGGCTTCCCGCCGATTTGGTTTGCCATGATGTGTATCGTTTTGATGCAGACATCATTTTTAACCCCGCCTTTTGCCTATGCCATATTCTATGTCAAAGGGATAGCTCCACCGGAAATCAAGACCTGGGACATTTACAGGGGTGTGGCGCCGTTTGTTTTGATTGTATTTATAACCCTTTTCCTGATGGCTGTATTCCCTGATATTATTATGCTGGTTCCACGTCTGACGGGACTTGTTTATTAGCGGCAGGTGGATCT